>NZ_RZSC01000227.1:0-8340 GCF_003998155.1 Mesorhizobium sp. M1E.F.Ca.ET.063.01.1.1 | reverse complement strand
GGTCATTATCCTGTTCGTCCGCTGCCGGAGAATAGGCCGCGCCGTCCGGGCAGGCCGGAGCCGGGGCGCGATCGATCCTCCCATCAATCTTCTCTTGTGAAGATTATATTCACATATGAGATTTCGGTACAAGCGGAGTCGAACAGAAATTTTGGCCACACGGTCGAACCGAGAGTGAAACATGTGCGCGGGGCACAACGTTGCTCCCGGCCATTCCCTGTTGGCTGCCTGCGGCCCGACAGAGCCAGCTACGTCAACCCTCTTGGGTTGTAGAATTTGGAGGATCGGTTGTAGCGGAGGAGCACTGCGCGGTGTCGTGAAATATGGCCAATAAAATTGGCCCCGAAGGTGGTGTAATTCGTTAGTAATCGATCGTCAGGATAATATGGACCTCGATCACATCGAGTGACTTTTTTCTTGAGACGATTATGGCGGTTCTTGGTGCATTCCCTTCCGGTGTCGGCTGCCGGCCCTTCGATGAGGGGGACTGGGAAGGCGTGGCGGATTGCCTGCGCAGGGGCTTTCCGGAACGCAGCCGCAGCTATTGGATCGAGGCGCTGACCCGCCTGTCGCGTCGGCCCGCGGTCGCCGATTTCCCTCGATATGGTTTTGTCCTCGAGAAGTCGGGCAAGATCGTCGGCGCCGTGCTCACGCTCTATGCCAGGCACAGGGGCGTGGACGGCGACGAAATCCGCTGCAATCTCTCGAGCTGGTCGGTGGACGCGGAGTTCCGGCCCTATGCCAGCCGGATGATCGCGACGGTCATTGCGCGCAAGGACGTTGTCTATACCAATATTTCCCCGTCACCCGGGACATTGAAACTCAACAAGGCGTTCGGCTTTCGCCTGTTTTCCGGCGGACAGGTCGCCTTCCTCCCCGTCCTGAATGCGATGCCGCGCCAGGACCGCGTGCTGGAAGTCCGTTCGGATCTCGCCGAAATGGCTGAGCTCACCGACAATGAAAGATACATACTCCTGGAGCATGCGGCGCTGGGCTGCCTGTCGCTGATCTGCGTTTGCGACGGTGTGGCGCTGCCCATTGTGCTGAAGCCGCGCCGGATTTTGCATGGCCTTATTCCGTGCTGCCAGGTCGTCTACTGCCGCTCCCACGCGGATCTGCTCCGGTGCGCCGGGGCCGTGGGGCGCTTTCTCCTGCGGCGCGGCAAGTTGCTTTGCCTCGTCGATGCCATGGGCCCGATTGCCGGACTGTTCGGCAGGTATTTTCCCAACAAGGGACTGAAATATTTCAAGGGTCCGAGATCGCCCTTGCCGGGAGACCTGACATTCACCGAGATGGTGCTGTTCGGCTCGTGAAGGAATCGCGAAGCGGCTGAATCAGTCGGGCAAACCAACCCTCGCCGCCGCGGCCATGCGCCAGCGTGTTCCGAGCGACACGCCCACGAGCAAAAGGCAGAAGGCGAGGGCGAGAGGGGAGTAGAACGCCTCCTCCTGCAGCACGGCGTTGGCCGAGATGGTGGCGATGCCGACAAAACCGAACAGGAAATCCGGGTCGCCGGTTTCGATGAGCTGCCGGCGCAGCGCCACCAGCAGCGCCGCCAGGAAGCCGAAGAACACCAGGCTGCCCACGCCCATCTGGTAAAGCATGACGCCAACCGCGCTCTCGACCGGCACGGAGGCCGCTCCCTCGGCCTGAGCGCTTTGCCAGTTGAGATTGATGCTCGTGCTCGACAGGTTGCCGCCGAGCCCCAGCCCTTGCCCCAGCGGGTCGGCCAGGAAGTCGCGCATGCCGGCGATCAGGCCGAGGACGTGATAGTCGCCATGTGTTGCACCGTAGCCGATCGCCGCGGTTGTCCAGACCACGGCCAAACCTATGACGGCCGTAAGCGCCAGACCGGCACGGGAGGGCTTGTAGATCAGCCGCGCGGCAATCGCGACGAAAAGCATGAACGTCGCTCCCTTGGAGCCGATGACGAGCAAGAGCGGCAAGGCCGCGACAGGCAGCAACCATCGTCCTCTGAACAGGAGCCAGGCCGAAATGATGCTCAAGGCGTAAGCATAGCTGATCGGATGGAAGTTCGGGCCGCCGATGCGAAAGACGCTCGGCAGGATGTCGTTGAACAGCGGCGTGTTGAAGAAGGTCGTGGTCATCACGTCTTCGATCCCACGATAAACGAAACCCGTTTCCTTCAGCGCCTGCTCCCACACACCTGTCTCGACCTGCCGCGATATGCTGCGCTCGACGTAAAGGTCGCCGTGGAAGAGGCCGAGGAAATCCATGGTGAAGATCAGTTCGGCGTAGCCATAGATGATCGCGCCGGCGCCGAGCCAGAGCATGCTCTTGCGCAGATCGACGGGATAAAGGCTGGCGGCGAGGGCCGCGATGTGAAAGCAGGCGAGCGGTGTGATCGTGTTGCGGAAATAGACGACCGCGTCCTTGGGGCCGCCATGCACGACGCCGAGGGCGAAATAGAAGCAAACCGTTCCGCAAAGCACCATGCTCAGCAGCAGCCACGGGCGCAATTCGGTCAGCGCGCGGACACGGTGCTGAAACGAGGCGGCCAGGAAGATGCCGAACGCCGTCATCAGGATGATGAAGTTGGTGCCGCGCAGCGCATCGAATGTGTCGTTGTCGGGAATGTAAGGGGTGAACCAGGCGACCACGAGGTTCTGGTAGAGGAAGGCGCAGATGATCAGCACGGGGACGCCCGAAGGCATTGCGTTTGCAAGGATCAGCGTCAGCACGAAGGTCGCAGCAACCCCGAACGGCGTCCAGACGGCAAAGGAGGAGACGGCGAGCGCTACGACAAGCAAGGCGGTGCCGACATGCAGCAGGGCTTCGGGCGTGTCACGGCCCGGCACGCCCAGGCTGGCGGGCGAATAGGCCTGCGTCGTGCTCATCGGCGGCCCGATCCGGTCGTTGCTCGCCGCGGCAAGTGGTTATGGCGCCTTTCGTTCACGTCCGTTTCCCGCTTAACCTCCAAGGAGCGCGGCGATCATCGAGCGGTCGAATCCTTCGATACTCCGCCTGTCCCTGATGAAGCCGAAACCCTGATCGAGCTCCCAATAAGTCCATGCCACATGGTTCGCCTCCGCCGCCATGCGCACGGTGCGCACCCAGGACGCGCGGCTTTCGGGATCCACACAGAAATTGAGCACACCGAATTCGTTCAGCATGACCGGGCAATCGTGGTTCGCGGACCAGCGCGCCAGATCGACAAAATCCGCGGCGATCCGCGCCTCTGTCCATGGCGACGACAGTTCGTCTTCAACGAGGTTGGTGGCCTCTTCATCGCCGGCCGATCGAAGCTTGGAGAGAAGCTGGCGGACCGCCGTCATTTCGCTGCTCGCGGGAAAGGGCAGGTTTGCGATGCGGGCGAGCGGCGACGCATCCCAGTTCTCGCACTGATGGGTGAAGGCCATAGGCGCGTAATAGTGGACGGCGGCAATCTGGTTGTCGTCGGCGAGCGGCGGCGTGTCGGCGATTTCCCAGATACCCTGAAACCGTGCCGGTCCCCAGACCAGTGTGTGCAGCGGACAGCTTGCTCGCAGTGTCGCGGCGATCCGTTCGCGCAGCGCCAGCCATGCGCTCCGTTCCATGGGTGGCTCGTTGAGCAGCTCCGGATAGACCGATTCCGCCGGCAGATCGGCGACGACGACACGCAGCGCCGTCCAAGCCTGAAGCACGCGTCCGCCCGCGGCGTCGGGATCGCTCCGGAAGGCTGCCACCAGTTCGCCCGAGGGATGCATGTCGAGGAGAACGGAAAAGCCGAGCCCGACAAGGTCCCTGATCCCGTTCTGGATGCGGCGAAGCGTTGCCGGGTCGCCGCTGGAGACGAGATCGCCGTTTACCGGCAGCCGGATCGTTTCGAACCCCGCCTGGCGCAGCTTTTCAAGCGTGGCCGTGGAGGGGGCAAGTCCACCATCACGGTCGAGCCATCCGGGAAGGTTGAAGCCGCGCGACGGGACGCGGGCATCGGTGGTCGCCAGCGCGGCTGACCGTGGCAGAGGGCAGGTGGCGAGAACGGCTCCGGCGGCAAGAGCCAGCGCATGTCGGCGTGACACCTTGAGCGGCGATGTCATCGATCCACCGCCTCCATGGCTTATCCCCGGGCAGCAGAGCTGCGGCGCTGTTCGTCCACCGCTCGCGGACCGTCGACCGCTCCGACCGGCCGGACGCCGTCCGGCGCGACGACGAGAGTGGCGCTGCGGCCGATCTGGCCGGCGCCGAATTGCTGCGCAAGCAGCTTGGCGGCGTCCGAAGCCTGCTCGGACGGACCGAGCGCAAGAAGGGCAAGATCGGCTTTGGCGAAGAGTTCAGGATTCCAGCCGTTCTCGTTGAACGAAGGCGCGATCACGAGCACGAAATCGAATGCGCTCCCGGCCTCGGCCAGAATGCCGCGGAACGTGTTGCGATCCGCAACGCCAGGGCCTTTCCCCGCCACGGAGCCGCACACTACCGTCTGCAGACCGGTCGCGCCGTCGATGAACAATCCGGCTCCTTCCGTCGTCGAGCTGGACAGATGATCGCCAATCTCCACCACCAGCACATTCTGATCGGCCCGTTGCATGCCGATGCCCAGCATCGCGCCCGCGATCCTCGCCTCGAAGCTGCTGCGGATCGAAGATACGAGGATGACAAAGGGTTTGCCATGGTCGTTGAGGTGCAGGACCATCTGCCGCATGATCTTCAGGACGTCTAGCGAAAGCGTTTCGTTTCCGGTCTGGAAAAGCTGCTTCCTGATCGCCTTGATGTTGGAATAGGCGGTCCCGCCGGCAACGCCAGGCAGACGGTATTCGCCGAAATTGGCCGGCATCGGCAACGGCCGGGGGCTGGCGGGCGCGTTGTCCTTGCTGTCCACGGCCGGCTCCGGCGCGACATGCTTCGGCGCCTGCGGATGCTCTTCCGGCTGCGGGATCGGACCAAGCGCCAGCGCGAGGCCGCATCCGGCGAGAAGCTCCAGAACGGCGCTCACCAGGAGAAGCAGGACCGGCTTCGGCCATGTCGGCTGTACAGGCGGCGAGGCGACGCCGATCTTGCGCGCCTCGGAGGTCTGCACGCCCTGCATCTGGGAGGTTTCCTGGGCGCGCTTGAGGTAGTCGTCGAGCACGGCGCGCGCGGCCTGCGCCTTGGATTCCAGTTGCCGCAACTGCACCTGCGCGATGTTCGAGTTCGTGGACTGCTGACGCAGGGCTTCGAGCTTGTCCTGCAGCTTGCCGACATTCTGCACGGCAAGATCATAGTTGGCCTTCAGCTGCTGCCTTATCCGGTCGGCCTCGGCGGCCATGAGCCGCTTCAACCGCTCCAGTTCGGACTGAAGCCGTCCGATGGTCGGGTGACGCGGCCCGTACATGGTTTGCAGGCTGGCAAGCTCGGTGGCGCGCTGGTTGTAGTCGTCGCGCAATTTGATGGCGGAGGTCGAGGTAAGAATGTCCGCAAGCTTGGCGAGCCCGGCCGGCGAATTGCCAGCCGCCAGCGCCTGGTTGTATCGGTCCTTGGCCTGATCGGCGTCGCCCTGGGCGGCTATCATCTGCGCCGTGAGCTGATCGAGCTGCGACTGCAGCGTGCCGCCATCCGTCGAATTGACGATGTTGTGTTTCGTCTTGAAATCCTCGACCGCCCGCTCGGCGTCGCTGACATCCTTCTGCAGGCCCGAGATCCTGTCCGTCAGCAAGGTGTTCACGTCGCTGTTGGCGGTCTCGCGTTCTCCGACGAGGCCCGCCCGGTACTGATCGACGATGGCGTTGGCGATGCGCGCGGCCTTCTCCGGCGACGGCGATGTGAAGCTGACATTGATGACGTAGGTAAGTCCCTCGCGCTCCACCGAAACCTTGCTCTGGAAGCGCTTGAAGGCGGCATCCTGCGCCGAGTTCGCGCCGGCTCCGAACAGCGACAGCAGACGCGACACCGGGCCGACGCCGGCGAACTCCGGGTCGCTGCCGAGCTTCTGGTTCTTGAAAACCGCGCCCAGCAGGTCCGGCGATTGAATGACGAAGACCTGGCTGGCGATGGCGGCGCTGTCGGACCCGATCCCCGGAAGCACGTTGTTGAAATTGGTCGCGCGTGTGTCGCGGGGGTCGATCAGTATCGAGGCCGTCGCGGTATAGCTTGGTTTCGTCACCGCAAGATAGGAAAGCGCGAGCAGCAATGCCGCGCCGGCGATGGCAAGCACCATCAAGCGCCGCGCCCAAAGAATGGCCCACACGGCACCTATGTCGAACAGCGGCGGAAGAGTGCGCTCGTCGATCCTGGCTGGCTTCATCAATGTTCCTCGCGCGGAGCCGCGACCTAACGACCTCACTCGTCTCCACATTATTAAGGATTATCGTTAGCCATCCGTTAAGGGTGGCGGCGTGACGATGAGTTCGGCTTGGGCGCCGCCGGTAACCATGCGAAGCGTTCGCACTGGCGCGGTTGCGGCATTTTGCTTATGCAGGATCGGGTTTTGAGCGTCGTCGTAGGTGCTGGGTAGGCCCATCGCCGATCGTCTCAGGAGGCGACGTTGAAGGACAATACAGGGAACCGTGAGGCCGCCCAGGGGGCAGCGGCCAGCCCGGCGACCGACATGCGCATGTCGATCACAGCCCTTGCCAAGAGCGGCGCCGTGGCCGGCATCATCAAGCTGGCCAGCGCGGGCTTGTCCTTCCTCATGTTCGTGGCCGTGGCGATGGTGACGGACGAACGGGAGTTCGGCCTTTACAGCGCGACCTACGCCGGCGCGAGCCTGGTCTCTTTCTTCGCTTCGGTGGGCCAGCAAAGCACCGTGCTTAGGTTCTGGCCCCAATATGCCGGACTGGGCGATCTCGCCTCGGCTCATGGGCTGATGGCCCGCGCCATTCTCGTCGCGCTGGCCGGGCTGGTTGCCACCAGCCTGCTTATAGTCGTGGTGGGATTCCTGCCCTTCATCGGCAGGGGAACGCCGGAATGGCTCCCATTGTGCGTGGCGGCCGCGGTGCTGTCCTTCTCGCTCGGCTGGTCGGAGTTTACCTCCGGCGCTTTTCGGGCCAAGAACGCGCTCATATCCGGCTTGTTGCCGCGGGACATCATCTGGCGCGCGGCGACGATCGGCACCGTTCTCGTTTTGCATTTCATGCATGTGAAGATGGACGCGATTGCAGCGACCTACCTGACGGCGCTGCTGCTCGTCCTCTCGGTCGTCCCGCAAACATTCATCCTGGTGCGCGACACGATGCGGGCCGATCGCGGCGGTCTCACGGAAGGGCAAAAGCAGGAATTCAAGACCGTGACGCTCGGCCTGTGGGGCGTCACCTCGCTGCCGCCCGCGCTCGGCCAGGTCAGCACCCTGCTGGTGGCGATGATCCTGGGGCCGGAGGCCGCCGGCGCAATCTTCGTGGCGGATCGGACCACGCGTTTCGTGACGCTTGCGCTCAACGGTATCAACCAGGCGCTGGCGCCGCAGATATCGGCTGCCTTCTACAGCGGCGACAGGGCTCACGTGCAGCGCATCACCAGCCTCGCCGCCCTTGGCGGCTCGGCCATTGCGCTGTGCGTGCTGGCATCCTTCTGGATATTCGGCAACTTGATCCTGTCCATCTTCAATCCGGCCTATGCGACGCCGACCATGAGGGCGACGCTCGTCATCTTCGGCATAGGGGCGACGTTCGGCACCGCCTGTGGCCCGATCGAAATCCTGCTGCAGTTGACCGGCCTCCAGCATGCGCTGTTCAAGGTGCTTGTCGTCGTCAACATCATCGGGCTTTGCGTGACCGCGGTGGCAACCTACTACCTCGGATCCGTGGGCGCGGCGCTGGCCATTGCCGGGACCGTCATCGCCTGGACGTCCTTTGGGGTGTTGATCGCCCGGCGCAGAATCGGCATCAACCCGTCGATCCTTGGTCT
The DNA here is from genome assembly GCF_003998155.1 of Mesorhizobium sp. M1E.F.Ca.ET.063.01.1.1. Taxonomy (NCBI): domain Bacteria; kingdom Pseudomonadati; phylum Pseudomonadota; class Alphaproteobacteria; order Hyphomicrobiales; family Phyllobacteriaceae; genus Mesorhizobium; species Mesorhizobium sp. M1E.F.Ca.ET.063.01.1.1. Next base: position 522 of record NZ_RZSC01000227.1, on the reverse strand, counting down.
GTCCCTGAACGGGGTCGGACTGTTGCCGCATGCCCTTCTGAGGGGACGCACGTGAAGATCGTCCAGGTGCAGACCCAGGCCGAGGCCGCGGGCGCGCAACGCATCTCCGACATGGTGGGCGAAGGATTGCGGGCGCGCGGGCATGAGGTGCGCACCGTCTTCATGTACCGGAAGACCGAAGCCTACGACAGCGATCCGAACGCGGATTTCGTCCTCAAGGAGCGCCCGCGCGGATTGCCGGGACAGATACGGGCAACCGTCGGCCTGGCGCGATATCTGCGCGCGGCACGCCCCGACGCCGTCATCACCTATCAGCACTACGGCAATATCTTCGGCACGGTCGGCGCCCGGCTGGCCGGCGTCAGGCACGTCGTCGCAAATCAGAGCGGCGCCCCGCACAGCAAGGGCGTGATGGGTCTTCTGTCGCAGATCGACAAGCTGATGGGCATGGTCGGCCTCTACCAGGCCAATGTCGTCAATTCCGGCTGGACGGAGGCGCAGTTCGATCGCTATCCACAAGCC
>NZ_RZSC01000226.1:0-8342 GCF_003998155.1 Mesorhizobium sp. M1E.F.Ca.ET.063.01.1.1 | reverse complement strand
CTTCAGGGCGCCGAGCGGGTCACCCGATGCCAACGCGCGGCCGGCGGCGTTGATCAGCGAGTCCATGCGATGCCCGCCTCGATGCCCGCTTCTGGGCCCGCTTCTGGGCCCGCCGGATCAAATCGCGTCACACTTGTAACTCTCACCATCGCGCCGTCAGGCCCTATGTCTGTCCGCGTCACCCTCAACCAAACCGAAAGAATGAGCAATGACCCAGCAAATGCACACACCACCGGTCGTTTCGCGAGAGGCCTGGGAAGGCGCGCACGAGGAGATGCTCGTGAAGGAAAAGACCATGACCCGCGCCCGCGACGCTTTAGCCGCCGAACGCCGCCGCATGCCGTGGATGCTTGTCGAGAAGGACTATGTGTTCGAAGGCCCGAACGGCAAGGCGAGCCTGCTCGACCTGTTCGAAGGCCGCCGGCAGTTGATCATCTACCGCGCCTTCTTCGAGCCGGGCGTCTATGGCTGGCCGGAACACGCCTGCCGCGGCTGCTCGCTCGGCGCCGACCAGGTCGGCAACCTCGCCCATCTCAACGCCCGCGACACCACGCTCGTCTACGCCTCGCGCGCGCAGCAGGCCGACATTCAGCGGCTGAAGCAGCGGATGGACTGGAAGATGCCCTGGTACACCATCACCGACAGCTGGGATAAGGATTTCGGCGTCGACGAATGGCACGGCCACAACGTCTTCATCCACGACGGCGACCGCATCTTCCGCACGTATTTCGTCAACAATCGCGGCGACGAGGCTTTCGGCACCGTGTGGAGCTATCTCGACGTCACCCCGCTCGGCCGCCAGGAGGTGTGGGAGGATTCGCCCAAGGGCTATCCGCAGACGCAGACCTACAAGTGGTGGAACTGGCACGACAACTATGAGGAAGGCGCCGCGCCCGACCAGAGATGGGTCGAGGTGTCGGATGCCGGCGAAGCGGCGTTCCGCAACAAGGACGCCTGAGCGCGAAGCGACTCTGGCGGCGCCAGCCGCGCCGCCAGAGCCGATCTCCGCAAGCCTTGAAAATCAGACCATTTGCAGGTGGATGAGATGAGCATCGAGAACTCGGATTTCGCCATCGAAAGGACGAACACCCCTAGCCCGTCCGCCCTGAGCGGCTTCGGCCTCGCCGACTGGCTCTGCCTCGCTGCGGCGCCGACCTTCGCGATCATGGCGCTGCTCACGGCCGCCTATGGCGGGCAGGACATGATGTGCATGCCCGGGCCTGGAGCCTCCGTGCTCAGCGGCATGGTGCCGATGTATCTTCTGATGGCGGCTTTCCACCTGGCGCCGTGGCTGCGGCTGGTGGGAAGGCGGGGATGAGATTTGAGGTTGCGGTTAAAGTGCCCGCTAGGCGCGCCAGAAGCGACCAGTTGCCAGTTCTCGAATGACCGCAGTGCGGCCGTCTGGACTCGGCGCGCGATTCCGACCTCAGCGAACGAAGTTGTGACTCGCCATTCAAGTGGCGCATCGCTTCGCCAATTGCGCTCCAATAACATCCGAGACACTCGCGCTTGCCGAAGGGGCTGTCGGCCCTGACAGGATTAGCGTAAGCTAATGTCCACAAGGGGTGCACACATGCACCGTGTCATCGCCATAGCGATCATAGTTCTCGCGGCCGTGTTCAGTTCCGCGAGGGCCGAGGTGCTGATCGGGGTCTCGGCTGCCATGACAGGACGGCTTGCCTGGATCGGCGAGCAGGGGCAGCGCGGTGCGGAGATGGCGGTGGCCGACGTCAACGCGGCGGGCGGCGTGCTCGGCCAGAAGGTGAGGCTCATCTCGGTCGACGATTTCTGCGATCCCGAGCAAGCGGTCGCGGCCGCCCAGAAGCTGGTGGCTGACGGGGTGGTGCTCGTCGTCGGGCATTATTGCTCTGGGGCCTCGATCCCCGCATCAAAAGTGTACGCGGAGGCGGGCGTCGTCGAAATATCCCCAGGCTCGACCAATCCGCAGCTGACCGAACAGGGCCGTAGCAATGTCTTCCGCACCATTGGCCGCGACGACGCGCAAGGGTTCATCGCCGGCAACTACCTTGCCGATCGCTGGGGCGACAAGAAGATTGCAATCCTTCACGACAATTCGACCTATGGAAAGGGTCTCGCCGACGAGACCAGGAAGCAGCTGAACAAACGGGGCGTGACTGAAGCTGTTTACGACGCATACGCGCCCGGGAAGGACGACTATTCAGCCGAGGTCGCTGCGTTGCAAGCCGCCGGCGTCTCTGCCTTGTATGTGGGTGGGTATCATGCCGACGTTGCGCTGATCGCTCGCGCCGCACACGACCGTGGCTACACGGTCCAGCTCATATCCGGAGATGCCTTGGCCACCGAGGAATTCGCCCTGATCGCAGGCTCAGCGGCGGAGGGAACCCTGTTCACCTTCCCGGCGGACCCGCGGCGAAATGCCGGCGCGGCCGCAATCGTGGAGCAGTTCCGTGCGGAGAACTTCGAGCCCGCGGGCTACACGCTGTTGAGCTACTGCGCGGTTCAGGTCTGGGCTCAGGCGGTCGCGAAGGCAGGTTCGCTGGAGCCGAAGGCGGTCATCGCGGCACTGCACGAACAGCAATTCGACACCGTCATTGGCCGGGTCGACTTCGACGACAAGGGTGACCTCACGAGGCAGAGCTGGGTTTGGTACGTCTGGAAGGGCGGGGAGTACGTGCCGGTTGAATAGGCTTCGCCGAGCGCCGGCGTGCCGCCTGAGACGTCTAGTCCGATGCAGACCAGTGTGGCTGGATTGTTCCGACTCACCGCGATGCTTGAACGCCTCGGCATACGCGGCCGGCTGTTGTTCGCCTTTTTCGGGATCAGCGCACTTGCGGTACTGGCAACCGCTGCGGCGCTTTATGCCTTCCTTCAAGTCGGCGACGTCGTCGACCGAATTACCACGGATCGGGTGCCGTCGGCACTGGCCTCCCTCCAATTGTCGCGCCAGGCCGAACGGGTCGCTGCAGCCGCGCCATCGGTGCTGGCGGCGACAAGCAGGGCTCAGCACAGCGAGGTCTCGGCTGCCGTCGCGCTCGAGATGTCCCGCCTCGAGGCGCTGCGCACGGACCTCAGAGACGCCACGCTGGGCACAGTGCCTTTGGCCGAGATCGAGGAAGCCGCGATTGTTTTGAGGCGCAACCTGAAGGAGCTCGACTCTCTGGTTATCGCGCGGCTCGATGTGGTCGCCCGCAAGGAGGAACTCCTGAACGACCTCACCGCGACGACGACTGGAAGCCACCGCCTTCTGGCCACCGGCATCCTGGTGATGGATTCCAGGCTCCCGCAATGGCGGGCGGTCGCGGCCGATAGGTCGCTGTCGCCCGATCGACGCGCAGGGGCAATGGCCGACATGGTCCAGGCGACCGCGGCTTACATCCCCCAGCAGAAGGCGCAGCTGGAGATCTCGGCGGTCAACGACGCGCTGGTCAAGGCCGCGACCGCGCCAACGCGAGGCGACCTGGCGTTGATTCTGTTTCCGCTGCGCCGCTCGCTTGCCGCCCTGGAAACGGCTTCCTCGGAGATCGACCAAAAGCTGCAGGCCCGTTTCCGCCAGCGGGTGGACGAGTTCAAGGCACTAGCCGATGGTGAGAACAGCATCCCGAAGGCTCGGGAGGAGGAGCTTGCGGTCCTCGCGCAGGGCGAAAAGCTTCTGGCCGAAAACAATCGGCTGTCGCGCAGTCTCACCGCTGCCGTCGACCGTCTTGTCGCAGCAGCGGATCGCGAGATCACTGCCTCCGGTCGCGAAGCCGCGCTCGTCCAGCGCTACGGCACCGGAGTTGTCCTCGGCTCCGCCTTTCTCAGCCTGTTGAGCTCGGTTCTGGTCGTCTGGCTCTATGTCGACCGCAGCCTTCTCGCCCGTCTGGGAGCGGTGAGCCAGGGGATGCTCGCGATCGCGGGCGGCGATCTTCGTGCGCCGCTGCCGGCCGCGGGCAGCGACGAAATCGGGCGCATGGCCGAGGCACTGAGCCTCTTCCGGGATACCGCCGTCGAGGTCGAGGAAAAGAACCTGCGCGACGTTGCAGAAGCGCGTCAGCGGCTGGTCGATGCCATCGAAAGCATTTCCGAAGGTTTCGCTCTCTACGACAGAGAGGACCGGCTTGTCCTGAGCAACAGCCGCTACCGCGAACTGCTATACGCCGGTCTGGAGGCCGAGCTAACCCCCGGCACGGCATTCGAGGAGATCATTCGCCGATCGGCCGAGCGCGGCTACATCAGGGATGCCGAGGGGCGGGTCGATGAATGGGTTGCCGAGCGCCTGTGGCGGCACCGCAACCCTGGCGAACCATGGGTGCAGCGGCGAGGCGACGGACGATGGATCATGATAAGCGAACGGCGGATCAGCGCCGGCGGCACGGTCGCCGTCTATTCGGACATCACCGAGTTGAAGCGAAGGGAGGAGAACCTCGCCGAGAAGTCCGCTGCCCTAGAGGCGCTTTCCAGCAAGCTGGCCAAATATCTGGCGCCGCAAGTGTACAGCTCGATATTCACTGGCCGCCAAGACGTTAGAATCGCCAGTCAGCGCAAGAAGCTGACCATATGCTTCTCCGACATCGCCGGCTTTACCGAGACCACCGACAAGATGGAGTCCGAGGATCTCACCCAGCTCCTCAATCACTACCTGACGGAAATGTCGAAAATCGCGTCGGATCATGGTGCCACGATCGACAAGTACGTCGGCGACGCGATCCTGATGTTTTTCGGCGACCCTGAGACGCGCGGCGTCAAGGAGGACGCGCTGGCTTGCGTACAGATGGCGCTTGCCATGCAAAAGCGGATCAGCGAGCTTACCGAAGTCTGGCGGGACATGGGGATCGAAACACCGCTGCGCTGCCGCATCGGCATCCATACCGACTACTGCACCGTCGGTAACTTCGGCAGCGAGGACCGGATGGACTACACGATAATCGGCGGCGCCGTGAATCTCGCCTCGCGCCTGGAACAGGAGGCGGCACCGGGGGCCATCCTCATTTCCTACGAGACGTTTGCGCAAGTGAAGGACACGATCGATTGCGAGGAGATGGGGCACGTCCAGGTCAAGGGGATCGCCTATCCCGTCGCCACCTACCGCGTCATCGATCTGAAGGCCAATCTAGCGGGCGCTTGTCGCGCCGTTCGAACCGAGCTGCCGCATTTCAGGCTGGAACTTGAACCGGAGCTGATGTCCGCCGACGAGCGTGGCGGCGCCGCCACTGCGCTTCAAGATGCGCTGGATCGGCTTTCCCACAAGCCCGGGCAGTAGGGCTTGGAGGAGAAGAGCAAATGTCCGTGGACGCGGGACCGAGAAAAGTGGACGCCGAATATGCGATTGAGTACCTCCAGGAGCATCCGGAAGCCGGGCTTTGCTGCGAGGATCAACGCTGCTGGATTACGCCGAACGCAAACGAGACCGATCAGCGGATCCTAGTTCTTGATGTGGTTGAGGCTGACCGGCTCAAAGATGATCCTCGCCTTCGACTCGTGTCCGGAATCGCGCATGCGGGACGGTCGCTCTGGGTCGTTCGGAGAATGACATAATTACTTACAGCCCTCACCCAGGCTGGCGTCTGCAGTCACGATTGGTGCATCATGGTACCAACAAATGCCTGCGAGGTCAGCCGACGGACGAGCTTTTCCAGTTCGGGTCCCCATTTCTCTCGACGACGCGCTGTGGGATGAGCCCTCCGCGCCCCGGTGGCGATCGTTGCTCCCGTCGTCTGTCATGTCCGCCCACACATCTCTTTCGCAATTCGGCGACCATTTTCAGTCACGAGGCGCAACCCCTGTCAGACTTGACGACAGCCTCAGCGAAGTCGCGCACATCCAGACCTTGGCGCACCTGGCTATCACAAAGCCTGCCCGGCTCGTGAAACACCGTCTGGTGAAAGCGTTGCCCTCCGTAAGAACTAGCGTCCGCCCTCTCCGTGCTATAAATTGACTATCGACGCCGACCTCGACGCCGTCCTAAGGCCGACCGCCATTTCAGCATGCCCAAGGACGTATGTGCCGCACATGGGCTCAAGCCACCCGCCCGCACATCCGTTGTGGATTGACCCGCGAGGAGGGATCAGCATGTCAGAACGTCTCAACACAGGCCCGCTGCAACCTGGCGAAACGGCGCCCAATGTCGTGCTCGACGCGATTACCCGGGAGGGCAAGATCGCCATCGACGATTTCCGAGGCGAGAGACCGGTGCTGGTTGGGCTGTACCGGGGTCTCCATTGTCCTTTTTGCAGGCGCCATATCGCCATGCTTTCGCAACTCACCCCAGCCCTCAACGAAAAGGGCATCGAAAGCCTCACAGTGGTCAACACACCTATCGAGCGGGCGCGCCTCTACCTCCGGTACCATCCGATGCTCGGCCTCCTCGCGGCATCCGATCCGGAGCGGACTTCACACCGTGCCTTTGGATTGCCGAATATGCAGATCACCGAAGACGAGAGCGCATGGCCGCAAAAGGTTTCGATGAGCGATGTGAAGTCGATACGGGTCGACTTGCCGGGCGAGATGCCGGAACCGATGGATCCGTTTGCGGCGCTCGAATATCTGAACAAGAAGGACAGCTACGATATCACGGAAGCGGATCAACAGATGATGGCCACAGGCATTGGGCAGCTCGTCGGTCAGTTCTTGCTGGACCGCGATGGCGTCGTTCGCTGGACTTCCAACGAGGTGCTCGATGGCGGCCTATTCGGCGCCCCGAACACTCAGGAGTTGATGTCGGCAGCGTCGCAAATCGGAAGGTAAGGCGCAGCTTCGACAGTGGGGCTAGGCGGAGAATTACGCGAAGTTTGCGGCCCTATGTACCTCTCTTGATGGCGGCTTTCCACCTTGCGCCATGGCTAAGACTGTCGGCCGGGCGGGGGTGAATTTTGACAAGCTGTACAAGCCCAACGCCCACTACATGCCACTAGCGTCGTTCACTACCGATGTCGAATGACCGCAAAAGGCCGGAAGCTGACGGGCTGCTTCGAGGCACGAACTAGCTACAGAGCAGACCTTCAGGCACCCTGCGTGCATCATCTTGAAGTAAGCCGTTGCTGTCGCTGGTTTTCCGGCACGACGGCTTTTCGGAATAGCGGCAATGGACAGCGCGCACCGGCAACCGCCGGAATAGGACTCAGCCATCACGCTCCCTCATCGCCCATGAGGTGGTATCGTGATCGGGGTGCTGGTTGTTACTCTCCTTGATCGCCGCGGCCCAATCGGCTCCGTTGTTTTCGGTCGCACCGGTATTTTCTATGCCCGCGATCGTATCGAACCATGCCACCATGTTCTCGGTGCAGGTATTGGCAAGCGGCGGGAAGGCGTGCGGATCGTCAAGCGAACCAATCATCAGGTTGGTGCGACCGTTTTCGAGGTGGTGGAAGAACAATGGCGTGCCGCAATTGGCGCAGAAGCCGCGCTCGACAAGCTCCGAGCTCTCCCAGACGCTCGGCTTGCCGCGTGTCCAGGTGAGCGCCTCATCGGGCGCGGCGACGAGCGCGGCAAAGATGTTGCCCGAGGCTTTCTGGCACATGCGGCAATGGCAGAGATGCGAGTTGTCGAGCATAGCGCTTGCGTGGTAGCGCACGGCACCGCACTGGCAGCCGCCGCTCATCTCCATCTCGATGCGTTTCATTTTTTCTCCTCCTTCAAGAGGCGGGTTTGGGCTTAATCTCTTTTAGGTATTCGTCTTTGATAGTCCAGCCTCCCAAGAGCGGATCTAATTCTGGTGTTGGTGGGTGTGGTTTGTCAGCCCAAAAGAATGGACCCGATCATGCCTTCCCGACCGTCTGCCAATAACTTCCGCTTCAACCGCCGGTTAAGCGGTGGCCGAGGCTCGCAGAGACTGTTCAGTAGGTCCGCAGCCGCGAAGTTCCGGTGCGGGCGCTGGCGAAGTCCGCTTTTGGAAGTTGATCAACGTGGCTTTGACGTCCGATATTGCGGCGCGAGCTGACGTTCGCGTCTTGAGAGATGATGATCATCATCGGCTTCAGGTCAAAGCCGACGATCAGCTCACGGACGGTGTTGGTTGTCATTCGCCCCGGTCATCCCGCTAAGTACTTGTTTTCGTCCCGCACTCACCTGCCGCATTGCCTTCCGCTCATCCCCGCTCGATAGTCGGGGCGATGTTGCAGGCGATTGCGAGTCACTGGTCCACGCTTATCCTCGCCCTCTCCCTGGCGATGGCGGCGGTCGGCATCGTCCATGCCATCATGACGAAGGAAGACGTGCGCGCCGCCACCGGCTGGGTGGGCGTGATGCTCTTGTCGCCCTTCCTCGGCGCGATCATCTACGCCGTCGCCGGCATCAACCGCATCCGCCGCGCGACGATCAGCGCCTTGCGGCCGGTCCCCGGCGAGGCAGCCGAGGCAAGGCACGACCGCCACTTGGCCATGGAA
>NZ_RZSC01000225.1:0-8343 GCF_003998155.1 Mesorhizobium sp. M1E.F.Ca.ET.063.01.1.1 | reverse complement strand
ATTCCACGGCAATTGCCCGCATCGGCCTTCGCCCGCCGAGTTGAACGCGGAACTCCTTGCATTCCTGGGCCCGGTCGAGGCGGCCTATGGCAAGCCGGCCATCCTCTACATCACCGACGAGACGGCGCCGACCTATTCCGCTCATATCGCGGTTCGCCAGCGCTGGCTGCGCTCGTTGCGGGGGCCGCTGAACGAAGACGATTGGGTCTATTGGCAATATGTCGATACGGGCCGCGTCGACGGCATCGACGGCGATGTCGACCTGAATGTCCTGAAGGGCGGGCCGGCGCGGCTCACGGAGCTGTTCGCGCCGGCGCCTGAAGCTAGCTCTTCAGGAATGCCGCGATCTCCCTGAAGACGTTGACGAACATCTCTTCCGTCAGCACGCCGGTGTTGGTGTTGTAGCGCGAGCAGTGATAGCTCGAAAACAGCGTGATCCCGCCGGCCTCCTGCCGCCCGCCGTGGCGGAACGGAAGCGCGGCGACGCGTCCGCCCAGCGCCCGCACCGTCGACTGATGCGCGATCGAGCCGAGCGTCAGGATAGCGCGCAGATTGGAGAAGCGCGCGATGGTCGGCCTGAGGAAGGTGCGGCAGGTGGCGATCTCGACGCCGACCGGCTTGTTCTCCGGCGGCACGCAGCGCACCGCGTTGGTGATCGCGGTGCCGACGAGCTGCAGCCCGTCATCCGGCCTCGCCTTGAATTCTCCGCGCGCCAGGCCTTGCGCGATCAGCGTGCCGTAGAGCAGGTCGCCGGCATAGTCGCCGGTGAACGGGCGCCCGGTGCGGTTGGCGCCGCGCAGGCCCGGGGCCAACCCGACGATCAGAAGCTTGACCGCCTCCTCGCCCTCCGGCGGCAGCAAGGTCGGCACCGGCGCATTGAACCAGCCCGGCTCGCGCTCGCGCCAACCGGCGATGAAGTCGTGCAGCCGCGGGCAGAGCGGGCAATCACGGTCGGGTTCGGGGGAGGGCGCGCCGCTCAAGGCTGCCGCTCTCAATAATCGTCCTCGTCGACTTCAGCCGGTTCCGGCCGGCGCGCCGGCCGCTCGGACGGGTCGCGGCCGACCTCGCTCTTCAATGTCATCAGGTCGATGAAGTGGTCGGCCTGGCGGCGCAGGTCGTCGGAGATCATCGGCGGCTGCGAGGCCATGGTCGAGATGATCGACACCTTGCGGCCGCGCCGTTGCAGTGCCTCGACCAGAGTGCGGAAGTCGCCGTCGCCGGAGAAGATGACATAGTGGTCGACGACATCGGCAAGCTCCAGCGCGTCCACCGTGAGCTCGATGTCCATGTTGCCCTTGATCTTGCGCCGGCCGGTCGAGTCGGTGAACTCCTTGGCGGGCTTGGTCACCACCTTGAAGCCGTTATAGTCCAGCCAGTCGATCAGCGGCCGGATCGAGGAGTATTCCTGATCCTCGACCAGCGCGGTGTAGTAATAGGCCCTGAGCAGGTAGCCGCGCTTCTGGAAGCTCGCCAGAAGCTTGCGGTAGTCGATGTCGAAGCCGAGCGCCCGCGAGGTGGCATAGAGATTGGCGCCGTCGATGAAAAGAGCGATCTTTTCACGGGGATCGAACATTGAAAAACATCCCTTTCGAAAATTTCTGTCGTCTAAATGGACGTGACGGGCAGGCCCGGTAATGGTCCCTTTTGCCGTCTCATCCGAGATAACGCCAGATTTGTGGATATCCAAGGGCGCGGACGCGCATTGCAAGCAATTGTGATCGGCGCTATTTGAGCGGCGGATAAGGGTGATGTCCGGACATTGAGCCGGCCAAAGGCTCGTGCTTCGGGCGCTGCCGCCATAAAGCTTGTATTTCGGCGGCGTCCGGGTTATGGAGCCCGCCAGTTTTCCATCAAATCCACGCATGAAAGGGGCAGTCCATGGCCCGCGTAACCGTTGAAGATTGCATCGACAAGGTCGATAACCGTTTCGAGCTCGTGCTGCTCGCCGGCCACCGTGCCCGCCAGATCAGCCAGGGCGCGCAGATCACCGTTCCTCGCGACAATGACAAGAATCCGGTCATCGCGCTGCGCGAGATCGCAGAGGAGACGCTGTCGCCCGACGACCTCAAGGAAGACCTGATCCACTCGCTGCAGAAGCATGTCGAGGTCGACGAGCCGGAGGCCGATGGCGAGGCGATCGCCGATCAGACTGGAGCCGCCACCGCCGCTGCGGACACCGACGACGCCGAGGAGAACATCGCCTTCGACCGCATGAGCGAGGAAGACCTGCTCGCCGGTATCGAAGGTCTGGTGCCGCCGGAAAAGAGCGACGACTACTAAGCTTCGTCGGAACTTGCCTGGATCAAGCATCCGGCACTTCCGTCTCGTAAGTTTCGTGGCTATCTATGACATGCGCCGCAAGCAACAGCGGCGCATGATTCATTTCAGCACCGCGAGATCCCGCCCATGATGCGTCAGTATGAGCTTGTCGAGCGCGTGCAGCGCTACAAGCCTGACGTCAACGAGGCGCTGCTCAACAAGGCCTATGTCTACGCCATGCAGAAGCATGGCCACCAGAAGCGTGCCTCGGGCGATCCCTATTTCTCGCATCCGCTGGAAGTGGCGGCCATCCTCACCGAAATGCACATGGACGAGGCGACCATCGCGGTCGCCCTGCTGCATGACACGATCGAGGACACGACCGCGACCAGGGCCGAGATCGACGAACTGTTCGGCCCCGAAATGGGCAAGCTGGTCGAGGGCCTGACCAAGCTGAAGAAGCTCGACCTCGTCTCCAAAAAGGCCGAGCAGGCCGAGAACCTGCGCAAGCTGCTGCTCGCGATCTCCGAGGATATTCGCGTTCTCCTCGTCAAGCTCGCCGACCGCCTGCACAACATGCGCACGCTCGACCATATGCCTGAGTCCAAGCGCCTGCGCATCGCCGAGGAGACGATGGACATCTATGCGCCGCTAGCCGGCCGCATGGGCATGCAGGGCATGCGCGAGGAACTGGAAGAGATCGCCTTCCGCTACATCAATCCGGAAGCCTATCGCGCCGTCACCGCGCGGCTCGCCGAGATCTTCGAGCGCAACAAGGGCGTGCTGGACGAGATCGAAAAGGCGTTGTCGGGCCTGTTCGAAAAGCATGCGATCAAGGCCAGCGTCAAAAGCCGGCAGAAGAAGCCGTGGTCGGTGTTCCGCAAGATGGAGGCCAAGGCGCTGTCCTTCGAGCAGCTCTCCGACATCTTCGGCTTCCGCGTCGTCGTCGACACGGTCGAGGACTGTTACCGCGCGCTCGGCGCCATCCACACCACCTGGTCGATGGTGCCCGGCCGCTTCAAGGACTACATCTCGACGCCGAAGCAGAACGACTACCGTTCGATCCACACCACCATCGTCGGCCCGTCGCGCCAGCGCGTCGAATTGCAGATCCGCACCCGCGAGATGAACAAGATCGCCGAATACGGCGTCGCCGCGCATTCGATCTACAAGGACACGGGCGGCAAGGGGAACGGCGCCGCGCACGCGATCTCCAAGGAGACCAACGCCTATGCCTGGCTGCGGCGCACCATCGAGCAGCTGGCCGAAGGCGACAACCCTGAGGATTTCCTGGAAAACACCAAGCTGGAGCTGTTCCAGGACCAGGTGTTCTGCTTCACGCCCAAGGGCATGCTGATCGCGCTGCCGCGCGGCGCCACCCCCATCGACTTCGCCTACGCCGTTCACACCGATGTCGGCGACACCTGCGTCGGCGCCAAGGTCAACGGCCGCATAATGCCGCTGATGACGGAATTGAAGAACGGCGACGAGGTCGAGATCATCCGCTCCAAGGCGCAGGTGCCGCCGGCGGCCTGGGAATCGGTCGTCGTCACCGGCAAGGCGCGCGCCGCCATCCGCCGCGCCACCAAGAACGCCATCCGCAAGCAATATTCCGGGCTCGGCGCTCGCATCCTGGAACGCGCCTTCGAGCGCGCCGGCAAGAGCTTTGCCAAGGAGAGCCTGAAACCGGTGCTGCACCGGCTGGCGCGCAAGGACATCGAGGATGTGCTGGCCTCCGTCGGGCGCGGCGAGCTGGCATCGACCGACGTCATGAAGGCGGTGTTCCCCGACTACAAGGACGAGCGCGTCACGGTCGCGGCGCCCAAGCAGCGCGAGGAGGGCTGGTCGAAGATCCGCAACGCCGCCGGCATGCTGTTCCAGATGCCCGGCCGCGCCGCGCGCAAGGGCAAGGACCAGCAGCGCGAGGGCGCGGTGCCGATCCGCGGCGTGCGCGGCGACCTGCCAGTGCGCTTCGCGCCGGAAGGGGCGGTGCCCGGCGACCGTATCGTCGGCATCATCCAGCCGGGAACCGGCATCACCATCTATCCGATCCAGTCGCCGGCGCTGCAGGCCTTCGACGACCAGCCCGAGCGCTGGATCGACGTCCGCTGGGACATTGACGAGCGCACCAAGGAGCGCTTCCCGGCGCGCATTTCGGTTACTGCCATCAATGCGCCGGGATCCCTTGCCGACATAGCGCAGGTTGTTGCGTCGAACGATGCCAACATCCATACGCTGTCGATGGTGCGCACCGCTCCCGATTTCACCGAGATGCTGATCGACCTCGAGGTCTGGGACCTGAAGCATCTCAACCGGCTGCTGTCGCAGCTCAAGGACAATTCGAGCGTCAGCGACGCTCGGCGTGTGAACGGCTAACGATGAGCGACGAGAGAGGGAAGAAATGAACACCGAAGAAGTGCTGGGCATATTCCGCGAGGCCGGCGCCGTTCTCGAAGGTCATTTCATCCTGACGTCCGGCCTGCGCAGCCCGATCTTCCTGCAGAAGGCACGCGTCTTCATGCATGCCGACAAGACCGAGCGCCTGTGCAAGGCGCTGGCCGAGAAGATCCGAGAAAGTGTGCCGGGCGGGATCGACTATGTCGTCGGCCCGGCGATCGGCGGCCTGATCCCGGCCTACGAGACATCGCGTCATCTGGGCGCTCCAGCGATCTGGGTCGAACGGGAAGGGGGCGAGTTCAGGCTCCGCCGTTTCGAGATCGCCAAGGGGTCGCGTGTCGTCATCGTCGAGGACATCGTCACCACGGGACTCTCGATCCGCGAGACGATCGACTGCCTGCGCGAGCTCGGCGCCGAGGTGGTGGCAGCCGCCTGCATCATCGACCGCTCGGCCGGCAAGACCGATGTCGGCGTGCCGCTGATCGCGCTCGCAGAATATGAGGTGCCTGCCTATCCGCCCGACCGCCTGCCGCCGGAGCTTGCCGCCATCCCGGCCGTCAAGCCGGGCAGCCGGAACATCTGACGCCGCGATGCATGAAAACAAGCACTTGAGCGCGCCGCTTGAATCTCTTTGCCAGCGGCGCGCGTCGAGGTCGCGATGATTGCCGGCATCGACCATTTCGTGCTGACGGTCCGCTCGGTCGAAGCGACCTGCGATTTCTATCAGCGTGTGCTTGGCCTGCGGCGGCTGGACGAGCCGAACCGTCCGACCGCGCTTCTGTTCGGATCGCAGAAGATCAACCTGCATGAAGTCGGGCACACCTTCGAGCCGAAGGCAAGGACGCCGACGCCGGGCTCCGGCGATTTCTGCCTCGTCGCGGCGGTGCCTCTTTCCGACATCCGCGCCAGCCTCGAGGCCAACGGCGTGGCGGTCGAAGTCGGGCCGGTTGAGCGCATTGGGGCGCGCGGCAGGATGATGTCGGTCTATTTCCGCGATCCCGACGGCAATCTGGTCGAGGTTAGCGAATATCTGGCATAGCCTCCGTTTCGGTCAATTCAGACCGAGCCGCACAGCGCAGCGCCGGTCGAATGGTGATTATCGGCCTTGCCTCCCGGTTCGCTTCCTCAGTTTCGCCAGAATGGCGTTCTTGTTACAGCCTGCGGCAGACCATCGCGGCGGCGTTTCGTTGTTCCGTGGCCTGGCAGTCGCTATATCAAAGTTTTGTTGCCTTCCTGCGCCCTCGAAGCGCAAGATATGTCGGCGCGACCCGGGTAGCAGGGGAAGCGTGTGTTGGACCAGGAACTGAAACAGAGTGCTTTTTCGACGCCGAGAGCCTGATGGCCTCCTGGAGCGGTTGCGTACCTATCTGTGGCCGCGCCGTTCGTTCTCGCGCTCTGTGCAATATTTCTCCAAGCGCATCCTGCGGCTGAAGGCGACGCCCCATTCCGTCGCGGCCGGCGTCGCGGCGGGCGTTTTCGCGTCCTTCTTCCCGCTTGGCTTCCATTTCGTCATCGCCGCCGTGCTCTGCTGGGTGATCGCCGGCAATCTGGTGGCGGCGGCGCTGGGCGCAGTGTTCTTCGGCAATCCGCTGACCTTCCCGCTGCTTTGGGGCGCATCCTGGGAAACGGGCAAGCTCATCCTGCATGAACGTCTGCCCAAGCACGGCCCGCCCGAACATCTCGGCGAAATGATGCAAACGCTTTCCTTCGCCAAGTTGTGGCATCCGATCCTGGAGCCGATGCTCCTCGGCGCGGTGCCGCTTGGCCTGGTCTTCGGACTCATCTTCTATGGCATCACCCGCTGGGGCATGACCGTGTTTCGCGAGCAGCGGAAGCGGCGCATGGCCGAGCGGGCCGAGAAGGCCAAGCGCGCTGGCGGGCGGGAAGTTCCCGCGGAATGATCATCGGCATCGGCAGCGACCTGATAGACACCAGACGCATCGAGAAGTCGCTGGAGCGGCACGGCCAGCGCTTTATCCAGCGCATCTACACCGAGGTCGAACAGGCCAAATCCGAAGGCCGCGCGGCCCGCGCCGCCTCCTACGCCAAGCGCTTCGCCGCCAAGGAGGCCTGCGCCAAGGCGCTGGGCACCGGCATGGCCGAGGGTGTGTTCTGGCGCGACATGGGCGTGGTCAACTTGCCGAGCGGCGCGCCGACCATGGCTCTGACCGGAGGCGCCGCGGCAAGGCTGGAGAAAATCCTGCCCAAGGGCCACCGCGCGCTGATCCACCTCACCATCACCGATGATTTTCCGCTTGCTCAAGCCTTTGTGATCATCGAGGCAGTGCCCGCCGAACAAGCGCCACATTGATTCCATCTGACCACGGGCGGCATGACGTTGCCCAGCGCGCGCCGAGACTCTATACCAACCAACGCACAATCGAGGACGACATGAGCGTGGCTGAAAAATCGCAGAAGAAATCCGGCGGGCTTGGTGAAACCTTCTCCGTCATCATCCAGGCTCTGCTGCTCGCGCTTGTCATCCGCACGTTGCTGTTCCAGCCCTTCTCCATCCCGTCCGGTTCGATGCGGCCGACGCTGCTCGAGGGCGACTATCTGTTCGTCACCAAATGGGCCTATGGCTATTCGCGCTATTCGCTGCCCTTCGGCCCCAACATTTTCTCCGGCCGCATCTGGGGCTCGGAGCCCAAGCGCGGCGACGTGGTGGTGTTCAAGTTCCCGCCGGATCCGTCCGTCGACTACATCAAGCGCGTCGTCGGCCTGCCCGGCGACAAGATCCTGGTCAAGGACGGCCAGCTCTTCATCAACGGCACCGCCGTGCCGCGCGAAAAGGTCGGCCAGATCGACAATCCCGATATCACCGAGGTCGACCGTCCCGTCGACGTCTATCGCGAGACGCTGCCCAACGGCGTCACCTACGACACGCTCGACCTGACGCCCAATTCGATCGGCGACAACACACGCGAGTTTGACGTACCGCCCGGTCACTATTTCATGATGGGCGACAATCGCGACAATTCCTCCGACAGCCGCTTCACCGTCGGTTTCGTGCCGGCCGAGAACCTTGTCGGCCGTGCCAACGTCATCTTCTTCTCGATCGCCGACGGCGCAAGCCCGTTGGAAATCTGGAAGTGGCCGTCGCTGATGCGCGCCGGACGCCTGTTCCATCTCGTCCACTAAGGTCATGGCGGCCACCAAGCGTTTGACCGCCGATGCCCTCGCCGAAGCGCTTTTCGAGCGCACCGGCCACGCCTTCGCCGACCGCCAGCGTCTGCAGCGCGCGCTGACTCATGCCAGCGCGCGCTCGACCCATGCCGGCGTCGACTACGAACGCTTCGAATTCCTGGGCGACCGCGTTCTCGGCCTTGTCGTGGCCGACATGCTGCTGGCGGCCTTTCCCGATGCCGCCGAGGGCGAGCTGTCGCTGCGCCTCAACGCGCTGGTCAACGCCGAGGCGCTTTCCGAGATCGCCGGGGAGATCGGCCTGCCGGAATTGATCCGCGCCGGCTCCGACGTGCGCAATCTCGACGGCCGCAAGCGAACCAATCTGCGCGCCGACGCGCTGGAGTCGCTGATTGCCGTGCTTTACCTGGATGGTGGCCTTGACGCTGCCCGCGCGTTCATCCACCGCTATTGGCAGCCGCGCTCGCAGGCGACAGGCGCCGCCCGCCGCGACGCCAAGACCGAACTGCAGGAATGGGCGCACCAGGCGGCTGCCAATAGCGG
>NZ_RZSC01000224.1:0-8345 GCF_003998155.1 Mesorhizobium sp. M1E.F.Ca.ET.063.01.1.1 | reverse complement strand
GTCGTCGCTCCACGCACCACCCAAGCATCGGTGGCTTAGAGGAAAGGGCGACGACGCTGCGCGTCCCGCCTGAGCGCTAATTACCGGAAGCCTCGCGGTTAAGCGACGACGCTGCGCGTCGCGCTTTAATCATCCAGTTCCGCGTCGTCGTCGATGAGGACTAGGTCTTCGTTCGACAAGTTGGCCTCGATACGGGCGAGAAGCTTGAACAGCGCCTTCTGGTCCTTCTTGTCGAGGCCCTTCAGCGCCTGCTTTTCGGTCTTCTTGACCGATTTCTCGATGGCGCGGATGGTTTCGCGGCCGGCGTCCGTCAGGAAGATGTGGGCCTGGCGCGCATCGGCGTTGGAGGCGCGCTTTTCCAGAAAACCCTGCGCCTGCAAGCGGTTGATGGTCTTGGTGATCGTCGGCGGGCGCACGCCGAGCCGCCCGGCGAGATTGCCCGGGGTCTGGCCGTCCTCGCGATCCAGCGCCAGCATGATCTGGTCCTGGCCGGCGTAGAAACCGTGCGCCAGAAGCCGCGCCGCAAGCGCCGTTCGCGCCAGCCGCGCCGCCGAATGCAGCCGGCTCATTGTCGCTGTCTTGTCCGCCTTGGCCATGGTCCTTCCCTCTTCGGCCGAACCGGCGCGGACAGCATAGAGGCTGTCCGGCGGCTGGCAAATGACGATCTAAAGAGTCCGGCTTGCAGAACGCTTTGCCGGCAAGCATTGCGGTGCCCGCGCAGGTGATGCCAGATGTTTATTTCAGTTAGATGACAAACGACTTTTGAGGCGGCGAGATCCACAGCGGAAAGTCCGCAAGGGTGAGGCAACGCCCGTGCGGCTGCCCCATTAGGCCGTCCTGGTCACCGCGAATCCATCCACGGTGCCTGCCCCGATCGGAGTATCCGCTGGCCCACCGGTTTGGTGCGTGCAAAAGCCGCCCCCACACCCTATATGAGGCCGACAAATCCTTTAGGGCACAGATTTTCGAGGCAACCCATGAGCGATGCACAGACGCAGATCCCCGTAACCGTTCTCACCGGCTATCTCGGCGCGGGCAAGACGACGCTGCTCAACCGCATCCTGTCGGAGAACCACGGCAGGCGTTACGCCGTCATCGTCAACGAGTTCGGCGAGATCGGCATCGACAACGACCTGATCGTCGAATCCGACGAGGAAATCTACGAGATGAACAATGGCTGCGTGTGCTGCACGGTGCGCGGCGACCTGATCCGCGTGGTCGAGGGCCTGATGCGGCGGCCCGGCCGCTTCGATGCCATCGTCGTCGAGACTACCGGTCTTGCCGACCCGGTGCCGGTGGCACAGACCTTCTTCATGGACGATGACGTGCGCTCGAAGACCAAGCTCGACGCGGTGGTGGCGCTGGTCGACGCCAAGCACCTGCCGCTGCGGCTGAAGGATTCCAAGGAGGCCGAGGACCAGATCGCCTTTGCCGACGTCGTGGTGCTGAACAAGACCGATCTCGTCACCCCGGAAGAGCTCGAAAAGGTCGAAGCGACGATCCGCGCCATCAACCCGGCGGCCAGGATCCATCGCACAGAGCGCGCCGGCGTGGCGCTTCGCGAGGTGCTCGACCGTGGCGCCTTCGACCTGTCCCGCGCGCTGGAGAACGATCCACATTTCCTCGAGGCGCATGATCATGACCACGACCACGACCACCACGATCATGACGGGCATGACCATCATCACCACGACCATGCTTCGGATATCCACGACGTGACGGTGAAGTCGGTGTCGCTGCGCGGCGGCGAGATGGACCCGAAAAAGTTCTTCCCCTGGATCGAGAAGGTGACCCAGATGGAAGGTCCGAACATTCTGCGGCTGAAGGGCATCATCGCGCTCAAGGGCGACGACGAGCGCTATGTTCTGCAAGGCGTGCACATGATCCTCGAAGGCGACCATCAGCGCGCCTGGAAGGACGGCGAGAAGCATGAGAGCCGGCTGGTGTTCATCGGCCGCGACCTCGATGAAGAGCGGCTCCGCAAGAGTTTTGAAGCCTGCCAGGCGGCTTGATTTTCGGACTTTCAGGCGCTAGCGCTGCCCTTCTCTCCTTCTCCTCTTGCGGGAGAAGGTGGCCGAGCGAAGCTCGGTCGGATGAGGGGTGTTCCAGCTTGGCGATGACGGCGCTCCGTCCAACACCCCTCATCCGTCTTGGCGCTACGCGCCAATCCACCTTCTCCCACAAGGGGAGAAGGGGGAGCCACACCTAGCCGCGCCGGCTCGTGATCTCGAATGGACCAGTGCCCATGCCCACAGTCGCCCCGCTTGATCTCGAAGGCCATTGCGTCGCCGCCGTCTTCCTCAACGACGTGCCGCATTTCGCGCTTGCCGACGGCACGATCCACCGGTTGGACAATGGGCACAAGACCGTGCAAGCCAATGACGGGCTGCTCGCCGCCTTCCATGACGCAGCCAACGACCGGCTGATCACCGGCGGCGAGGACGGCAAGGTGTTCGCAGTGAAGGCCGGCGGAGAGGCGAGCGAACTCGCCAGCGCCGGCAAAAAATGGATCACCAGCGTCGCCGCCGGCCCGCAGGGCGCGATCGCCTATGCCTCGGGCAAGATCGCCTTCGCGCGCTTTGCCGACGGCAAGATCAAGGAGTTTACCCATCCACGCTCGGTGGAAGGCCTGGCCTTCTCGCCCAAGGGCATGCGCTTCGGCGTCGCACGCTACAATGGCGCGACGCTGCATTTCCCGGCCGCCGACGGCAAGCCGGTGGAACTCGAATGGGCTGGCGCCCATACCGGCATAACCTTCTCGCCGGACGGCGCCTTCCTGATCACCACCATGCAGGAGAACGCGCTGCACGGCTGGAAGCTGGCCGATGGCAAACACATGCGCATGAGCGGCTATCCGGGCAAGGTGAAAAGCCTGTCCTGGAGCGTGAAGGGCAAGTGGCTGGCAAGTTCGGGCGCGCCGGCAGCGATCGTGTGGCCATTCGCCAGCAAGGACGGGCCGATGGGCAAGGCGCCGCTGGAGCTCGGCACGCGCGGCAACACGATGGTGACCTGCGTCGCCTGCCACCCCAGCCAGGAGGTCACGGCCATCGGCTATGAGGACGGCATGGTGATCGCGGCGCGCTTCGCCGACGCCAAGGAGGTGCTGCTGCGCCGCCCGGGCAAGGGCGCGATCACCGCGATGATGTGGGATAAGGAAGAGCGCCGCATCGTCTTCGGAAGTGCGGCCGGCGATTGCGGCGTGATCGATATCACTGCTTAGGGAATAGGCAGTAGGGAATAGGCAGTAGGAAAAAGAGAGCGCCCTACTGCCTAGTCCCTACTGCCTATTGCCTGAAAGAGGGGCCTTCATGCATTCAATCGACCATTCGTCCATCGGCGGCATCGCTGCCGCCCGCATCGCTGAACTGCGCGAGGCAGAAGCGGCCGCGTTCCGCAAGGCACGGCCGAAATCCGAGGCGAAGGTTGGCAACGGGATGGCCGGCTTCCTCGGCGGCGTGCCTATGCACTGGATGACCGACTGGCCGACGCCGTTCCCGATTCTGGTCGACGGCGCTAAAGGCGCCACGATCACCGATGTCGACGGCAACAAGCTTGACGATTTCTGCCTTGGCGACACCGGCTCGATGCTCGGGCATTCGCCGCCGGCGGTCGCCCGCGCCATCCGCCGGCAGGCCGGGCGCGGCCTGACCTACATGCTGCCCAGCGAGGATGCGCTGGCGATCGGCCCGCTCCTGCAGCAGCGCTTCGGTCTGCCCTATTGGCAGATCGCCACCACCGCCACCGACGCCAACCGCTTCGCGCTTCGTGTCGCCCGCGCGGTGACGGGGCGGGAGAAAATCCTGGTCTTCAACGGCTGCTATCACGGCTCGGTCGACGAGACGATGGTGCGGCTGATCGACGGCAAGCCAGTCAACCGACCCGGGCTGGCCGGCGAATTCCGCGATCTCACACGGGCAACGAAGGTCGTCGAGTTCAACGACATCGCCGCACTGGAGGCCTCGCTTGACGAGCGCGACGTCGCCTGCGTCATCACCGAGCCGGTGCTGACCAATTCCTACATGGTGCTGCCGGAACCCGGCTTTCACGACGCACTGCGTCGCCTCACCCGCGCGGCCGGCACTCTGCTTCTGATCGACGAGACGCACACCATCTCCACCGGCCCTGGCGGTTACACACGCAAACATGGACTGGAGCCGGACCTGTTCGTGCTCGGCAAGCCGGTGGCCGGCGGCGTACCGGCCAGCATCTGGGGCATGAGCGAAGAGGTCGCCACCCGCTACGGCGCCTATAACCGGACGAAGGAGCCCGGTTACTCCGGCATGGGTACGACGCTGTCGGCCAACCCGATGCAATTCGCGGCGATGCGCGCGACGCTGGAAGAGGTGATGACGGAGGAGGCCTATGCCCATATGGACCGGCTGGCGCGCCGCCTCGACGCCGGGCTGACCGCCGTCATCGACCGTTATCATTTGCCCTGGCATGTCGCGCGCGTCGGAGCCCGGGTCGAGTTCATCTGCGCGCCCGGTCCGCTGAAAGATGGCAGCGAGGCGGAGAAGGCGCATGCGCCGGAACTCGAGGCAGCCATCCATGTCGCGCTGGTCAATCGCGGCGTGCTGATCGCACCGTTCCACAATATGATGCTGATTTCGCCGGCGACGACGGCGGCGCAGGTGAGCCGGCTGATCACCGCTTTCAGCGCGGTTGCGGCCAGGCTTACGGCGTGAGACAAGCAGTTGGAAGATTGGCAGCCATGGACAATCCGAGCACAGTTGCGACCTCCCCTTCAGGCTCGACGCCCGCCGAGGCGAAGGCTTTTCTCGACACCCATCCCGACATCGAGGCCTTCGACATCGTGCTCACCGACGCCAACGGCATCGGCCGCGGCAAGATCGTGCGGCGCCACGAGCTGATGGGCATTTTCGAGAATGGCCGTCATATGCCGATCTCGATCCTCGGCCTAGACATCACCGGCGAGGACGTCCACGAAACCGGGCTGATCTGGGACAGCGGCGACGGCGACCTCAGGGCCTGGCCGATACCCGGCACACTGGTGCCGCTCCACGGCACGCAGCCGCCGCGCGGCCAGGTGCTGATGGCGATGTATCATCTCGACGGACTGCCGATGTCGTCCGATCCACGGCTGGCGCTGGCCCGGCAGGTGGACATATTGGCGGCCAAGGGTCTGCATCCGGCCGGCGCCTTCGAGCTGGAATTTTTTCTCCTCGCCAACGAACGCGATGTGGACGGCAAGGTGCAGGCCGCCCGCGCGGTGCTCGACGGCCGCCGCTCGGGCAAGACGGAAGTCTATTCGGTCGACCATCTGCACGGCATGGAGCCGCTGTTTTCCGACATCTACGCCGCCGCCAGGGCGCAAGGCATTCCGGCCGAGACCGTCATTTCGGAATATGCGCCCGGCCAATACGAACTGACGCTCAACTACCGCAAGGATGTGATGCGGGCGGCCGATGACCTGGTCATGCTGAAACGGCTGGTCCGGGCGCAAGCGCGCCGGCACGGCGTCACCGCGTGCTTCATGGCAAAGCCGATCGAGACCTATGCCGGCTCGGGCATGCATTTTCACGTTTCGCTGCAGGACGATGCGGGCCGGAACGTCTTCACCGAAGCCGTCGGCGAGAAATGGTCACCGAGCCTGCTCAACGCGCTCGGCGGCCTGATCCACACCATGGCGGAATCGATGCTGGTTTTCGCGCCGCATGCCAATTCATGGCGGCGCTTCGTCTCGCAATCCTATGCGCCGGTGGCGCCGACCTGGGGCGTCAACAACCGATCGGTGGCGCTGCGCGTGCCGGCGGGCGACGCCAAGAACCGCCGCATCGAGCACAGGCCGTCCGGCGTCGACGCCAATCCCTATCTGGTGGCGGCGACCGTGCTGGCCGGCATCGTCAAGGGCCTCGACGAGGGGCTCGACCCCGGACCGGAGACGACCGGCAACGGCTATGAGTCCGCCCCCGCGGACACGACCATGCCGGTGGACTGGCGCGCCGCGATCGAGGCGGCCAGGCGCTCCGATTTCCTGAAATCGGCGCTCGGCCCCGACCTGCACCGAACCTTCGTGGCGATCAAGCAGGCGGAATATCTGCGCGTCGCCCGCACCGTCAGCGAGCTGGATTACCACCTCTATCTGCACGAGGTGTGAGGCACCGGCAGGAACCATCGACAATCTCGCCCATTCAACATCGAAGCGGACGAGGGATGGACGATGGCAGGCACGACTCCACATGAGCCGGCGACTTCCGGCAGACGCGCTCGAGCGGGACACGCCGAACCGCCGGACGACGCAGCGCCGATCGCCGAGTTGCGCGATGAGGCGACGGGTTGCCGCCGCTGCCCGCTGTGGCGCAACGCGACACAGACGGTTTTCGGCGAAGGGCCGGAAGACGCCGAGGTGATCTTCGTCGGCGAACAGCCGGGAGACCAGGAGGATCGGGCCGGCAAACCATTTGTCGGCCCGGCGGGCCGGATGCTCGACGCCACGCTGGAAGATGCCGACATCGACCGCCGGAAGGTCTATGTCACAAACGCGGTGAAGCATTTCAAATTCGAGCCGCGCGGCAAACGGCGCATCCACTCCAAGCCCAATGTCGGCGAGGTGCAGGCCTGCCGCTGGTGGCTGGACAAGGAGATCGGCCGGATCGAGCCCCGTCTTGCCGTGGCGCTTGGCTCGACCGCGGCGCAGTCCCTGCTTGGCAAAGCGGTACCGGTGTTGAAGAGGCGCGGCGAGGTGATCGAGCGCGATGACGGCTTACGCGTCTTCATCACCATCCACCCCTCGCTTATCCTGCGCATCCGCGAGCAGGAGGACAAGGAGGCGGAGAGGGAGCGGTTTTTGAAGGATATGCGGAAGGTAAAAGAGTTGATGGCTGCTTGAATGATCAGCGTGCCCGACCCCGCGCAGAGGGGCGACGCTGCTGCACGGTAGTGCGACGTTGAAGATTAGCCGAAACGCTCGTCCGTGGCTCGGCGCTACCTAACCAGAATCGCCCTGAGATCATTCACATTCGTGCCCGTAGGTCCCGGCACGAACAGATCACCCACCGCATTGAAGGCCGTCCAGGCATTGTTGCCGGCTAGCATCGCCTTGGCGTCGACACCCGCCCCGCGCATGCGCGACACGGTCGAGCCGTCGGCGAAGGCGCCGGCATTGTTCTCCGAGCCGTCGATCCCGTCGGTGTCTGCCGCCAGAGCATGGATACCATCCACACCGTTGATGGCGATGGCAAAGGCGAGCAGGAATTCCGAGTTGCGGCCGCCCTTGCCCTTGGCGCGCAAGGTCACCGTCGTCTCGCCGCCTGAGAGGATCAGCACCGGCTTGGCGAAGGGGCGGTTGCGCGTCGCCACCTCGCGCGCGATAGCGGCATGGACACCACCGACCTCGCGCGCCTCGCCTTCGATCGAATCCGACAGGATCACGGCCTCAATGCCTTGCCGCTTCGCTTCGGCTGTCGCCGCTTCCAGCGACACGCCCGCCGAGGCAATGAGATGCACCTCGTTGCCGGCAAAGCGCGGGTCGTTGGGTCGCGGCGCATCGGCGGCGGGCGATTGGATATGCGCCATGACGGAGGCCGGAAACTTCATGTTGTAGGCGGCGATCGCCGCCAGCGCATCCTCACGGCTGCCGGTGTCGGGGACGGTCGGTCCCGACGCAACCAGCGCCGGATTGTCGCCGGGGATGTCGGAAACGACCAGCGACACGACCCTCGCCGGATGGGCGGCGGCGGCAAGGCGACCGCCCTTGATGGTCGAGACATGCTTGCGGATGGTATTCATGGCCGCGATCGGCGCGCCGGAGGCAAGCAGCGCTTCGTTGACGGCGATCTCGTCGGCTAAAGTCAGGCCGGGAGCGGGCGACGGCAGCAGCGCCGAGCCGCCGCCGGAAATCAGCGCCACCACCAGATCGTCCGATGTCAGACCCCGCACCTTCTCCAGCAGCCGGCGCGACGCTTCGAGGCCTGCGGCGTCCGGCACTGGATGCGCCGCCTCGATGATCTCGATGCGCTCGCATTTCGCGCCATAGCCGTAGCGGGTGACGACCAGCCCGTCGATCGGCCCTTCCCAGACCTTCTCGAAGGCCGCCGCCATCTGCGCCGAGCCTTTTCCCGCGCCGATGACGATGGTGCGGCCCTTCGGCCTTGCCGGCAAATGATTGCGGATCGTCTTTTCCGGTTCGGCGGCAGCGACGGCGGCGTTGAAGATCGACGTGAGGAAGGACTTTGGATCGGTCATTTTTCTTCCGGCGGCAACCTGAACTTGCTTGCGTCGATGCCGAGATGGGCGCAGAGCGCATCGACCACGACGCCGTGGTCATCCCTTTCAGGCAGACCCGAGACAGCAATGACGCCGACGACGCCAGCGCCCTTGACGGT
>NZ_RZSC01000223.1:0-8347 GCF_003998155.1 Mesorhizobium sp. M1E.F.Ca.ET.063.01.1.1 | reverse complement strand
AACAAGATCCATCCCGGACAGCCGATGGACAAGGACCTCTACGACCTGCCGCCGAAGGAGCTGAAGAAGATCCCGACGGTCTGCGGCTCGCTGCGCGAAGCCCTGCAGAGCCTCGACAAGGATCGCGCCTTCCTGAAGGCCGGCGGCGTCTTCGACGACGACCAGATCGACAGCTATATCGAGCTGAAGATGGCCGAGGTCATGCGCTTCGAAATGACTCCGCACCCGGTCGAGTACGACATGTACTATTCGGTCTAACACTCTGATCGAATAGAAAATTAGGCCCTTGGAAGGTGCTCCTTTCCAAGGGCCTTTCATTTGCGGCGCGACCTGTCCGCCCATTGTCCGGCCTGGTGGAAGATTTGGCCATCAATAGGAAATGCGAACGCTCGCCGTCAGGCGACCGGGGAGGCCGTGCTCGCCGGCTGACGGCAGCGCATCGGCATTCGCCATGAAAAAAGCCCCGGCATTTTTTCCGCCGGGGCTTTTTTCTGTAATCGAAGCTCGTCCGTCAGGCGGCCGCTGAAACGGCGTCGGTCGAGACCTGCGAGATCGTCTTCAGGACCTGCGAGGCGA
Organism: Mesorhizobium sp. M1E.F.Ca.ET.063.01.1.1; assembly: GCF_003998155.1. Classification (NCBI taxonomy): domain Bacteria; kingdom Pseudomonadati; phylum Pseudomonadota; class Alphaproteobacteria; order Hyphomicrobiales; family Phyllobacteriaceae; genus Mesorhizobium; species Mesorhizobium sp. M1E.F.Ca.ET.063.01.1.1. The sequence continues at coordinate 7,771 of NZ_RZSC01000223.1, read as the reverse complement.
TCTGGTAGGGGTCGCCCTGCGAGTTCGGACGACGGTCTTCCAGATAGCCCTTGTAGTCGTTCTTGATGAAGGAGTGCGGAACGCGGATCGAGGCGCCGCGGTCGGCGACACCGTAGGAGAACTTGTTCCACGGCGCGGTCTCGTGCTTGCCGGTCAGGCGCTTGTCGTTGTCCGGACCATAGACGGCGATGTGATCCATCAGGTTCTTTTCGAACTGCGCCATCAGCGCCTCGAAATAGGCCTTGCCGCCGACTTCGCGCATATAGTTGGTCGAGAAGTTGCAGTGCATGCCCGAGCCGTTCCAGTCGGTGTCGCCGAGCGGCTTGCAGTGGAACTCGATGTCGATGCCGTACTTCTCGGTAAGACGCAGGAGCAGGTAACGCGCCATCCACATCTGGTCGGCGGCCTTCTTGGAACCCTTGCCGAAAATCTGGAATTCCCACTGGCCCTTCGCCACCTCGGCGTTGATGCCTTCATGGTTGATGCCGGCGGCGAGGCAGAGGTCGAGATGCTCCTCGACGATCTGGCGCGCGACATCGCCGACATTCTTGTAGCCGACGCCGGTGTAATACGGGCCCTGCGGAGCCGGATAGCCGCTCTCGGGGAAGCCGAGCGGACGGCCGTCCTTGTAGAAGAAATACTCCTGTTCGAAGCCGAACCAGGCGCCCTCGTCATCGAGGATGGTCGCGCGGCTGTTCGACGCGTGCGGCGTCACACCATCGGGCATCATGACCTCGCACATGACGAGAACGCCGTTGGTGCGGGCCGGATCCGGATAAACCGCTACCGGCTTCAGCACGCAGTCGGAGCTGCGGCCTTCGGCCTGGTTCGTCGAGGAGCCGTCGAAGCCCCACAGCGGCAGCTGCTCGAGGGTCGGGAACTCGGCAAACTCCTTGATCTGGGTCTTGCCGCGCAGATTGGGGGTCGGGGTGTAGCCGTCGAGCCAGATATACTCGAGCTTGTATTTGGTCATTCCAGTGCCTCTCGTTGCTTGGACGCCGCGCCACGGCGGGATCGACGCACGGCCGGACCTGGCCGGCCTGCCGGTCGTTAAAAAGCAATTCGTGTGCCACTCTCCCCGCCCCGGGTGCGGCAAAATGATCGTGGCAACGCGTTGAATCTGTTGAGCCGTCTCAGCAATGCGCGGCAATCGTCCAACTGTAGAATATGCATAAATAGTAGGCAAATATTGATCTTTTTGCGGGCATATTGCCTAAATGAATCGCAGAACCTATCTTGGGAGAAAGTTGAATCGCCAAGCTCCTGGAGAATAAGGGAGGCCGCCAATGGAAGTCACCACGTCCCGTCCGTCGGCAAAGATTCTGATGTTCCCGCTTGCAGGTCGGGTATCTGCCTCAAATTTAGGCGCAAAGGCCAAATTCACGGCAGAGCTTGCCTCGCTGCGCAATACGCACGCCGATTTCGACGGTTGGTACCATGAGGCGGCCATCGAGGAAGAAAACCAGCAGCGCAAGAGCTGACCAAGACTTTCCAGTTCGGCATGAAAAAGCCCGGCGCGATCACTCGCGCCGGGCTTTTCATTCCAGAAGGGTCGATCGGCTAGTCCTTGCCGTGCAGGTCGGTGCCGAGCGTATCCCTGACGAAGATCATGCCGATGACGAGCGACATCGCGGCGATCACCACGGGGTACCAGAGGCCGTAATAGATGTCGCCCTTGTAAGCGCTCAGCGCGAACACCGTTGCCGGCAGCAGGCCGCCGAACCAGCCGTTGCCGATATGGTAGGGCAGCGACATGCCGGTGTAGCGGATGCGGGTCGGGAACATCTCGACCAGAATAGCGGCGATCGGGCCGTAGACCATGGTCACGAACACCACCAGGATGAACAGGATACCGATCGTCATCGGCCAGTTGATGGCGGCCGGATCGGCGGTCATCGCGAAAGCACCCCCCCCCGGAATGTTGTAGACGGTGATCTCAGACGCGCCAGCTGCCTCGTCCTTGGTCAGCAGCTTGTCGGTGACCGCCTTGTCGGCCGGAACCGTCGTCTTCTCGCCGCCACGGATGGCCGCAGCGTCGAGCTTCAGCTCCGGATTGGCCGCGACGAAGGCATCGAGCTTCTGGTCCGGCACCTTGGCGGCGGCGCGCTTCAGCGGGTAGCCGCCGTCCTGCAAGGCCATGTTGACCGCTTTGGTGAAGGCGCCATCCTTGGCCTTGGCCTGATCGCCGGCGGCGACGGCGTCGTATGATTGCACCGTGTCATTGCCGATCTTGACCGTAGCGGCGGTTCCGGGCGCGGCCGTCGTCACGACGTCATAAGGCACCGAGTTCTTGGTCAGGAAGGAGGTCGCGATGTCACAGGATGTCGTGAACTTCGCCGTGCCGACCGGGTTGAACTGGAACCTGCAGTCGCCGGGGGCAGCCGTCACCGTCGCGCGCGTATTCTGCTGCGCGGTGGCCAAAGCCGGGTTGGCGGCCCAGGTCAGCGCCTTGAACAGCGGGAAGGTGCAGACGATACCAAGCGCCAGGCCAGCCATGATGATCGGTTTGCGGCCGATCTTGTCCGACAGCCAGCCGAACACGACGAAGAAGAGCGAGCCTACCGCAAGCGCGATCGCGATCATGATGTTGACCGACTGCGCGTCGACCTTCAGCACGTTCGTCAGGAAGAACAGCGCGTAGAACTGGCCGTTGTACCAGATGACGGCCTGGCCGGCGGTCAGGCCGAGCAGCGCCAGAAGCGCGATCTTGGCGTTCTTCCACTGGCCGAAGGCTTCCGACAACGGCGCCTTGGAGCCCTTGCCCTCTTCCTTCATGCGCTGGAAGGTCGGCGACTCCGAGAGCGACAGCCGGATCCAGACCGAGACGGCGAGCAGCAGGAACGAGACGATGAAGGGAATGCGCCAGCCCCAGGCAGCATAGGTTTCCTTGCTGAGCGAACTCTGGACGCCCAGGATGACGATCAGCGACAGGAACAGGCCGAGCGTCGCCGTCGTCTGGATCCAGGAAGTGTAGTAGCCGCGGCGATCGTCCGGCGCGTGCTCGGCGACATAGGTCGCGGCACCGCCATATTCGCCGCCAAGCGCCAGGCCCTGGAACATGCGGAGCCCGATCAGGATCACGGGTGCCGCGATACCCCAACTGGCGTAACCGGGCAGCAGGCCGACCAGGAAGGTCGACAGGCCCATGATCGTCATGGTGACGAGGAAGGTGTATTTGCGGCCGACAAGGTCGCCGAGGCGGCCGAACACCAGCGCGCCGAACGGGCGGACGAGGAAGCCGGCGGCAAAGGCCAGCAGCGCGAAGATGTTGCGCGTCGCCTCGGGGATGGTCGGGCTGAAGAAGGTCGCGCCGATGAAGGCGGCCAGCGAGCCGTAAAGATAGAAATCGTACCATTCGAAAACGGTGCCGAGCGAGGAGGCGAAGATGACCTTCTTTTCCTCCCGCGTCATGCCGCGGCTTGTTCCGCCGGCGGTCGAAACCATTGCCATTGATATATCCTCCCGTGGATCCCGTATGTCCTCGATGACTGCGCGCCACCGTCCGCAACTTCTCCGAACGTGGACTCAAAAAAACGCGGCCAACGAAGAAAAAATGGCAGAAAGCGCCGCCAAAAGGCACCGAGACGATGGGATTATGACTTTCGTATTAGGTGCAATGCGAAAGCGGAGCGTGGCACTGGATGGCTCATCTCTAGTGGATCGTCGATCCACTCCAAGTTTGTTTTACGCAACTCCGGATGGAAGGCTACGGCGAAGTCGCTGAGCTCAACTGCTGCGCACTTTTCCTGGAATTGCTTGTTTTCTCTGTCGCAATTCCGAACCGAAACCCGCTGCGCACTTTTTTCCTGGAATTGCTCTAGGCTTGCAGCGCTTCCAGCAGGCTGACCGCCGCCATCATATCGCGCTTGCGGGCCGAGCGGCGCGCGACGGCCTCGGCATCCTGGCCCCAGTGCTCGATCTGCCAGTCCTCGTCGACATGGCCGGCGGTCCAGGCTTCCTCGCCTCCGAGCTCGCCGAAATCGACGGCAAGCGCCAGCAGCGCCGATCCGGTCAGCGAGGTCATGACATGGATGGCGGCCAGACGCAGCGGCTCGGCGCGCTGGGCAAGATGGGCGCCAAGGACGGCGATCGTCTCGCGCGGCTGCTCGACATGGATGACGCCCTCGGCAAGATTGAAGCGCGCACCAAGGCGGCTCCTCGCCCAATCGAGAACCGGGTCCCAGAGCTTGTTCTGCCGGTCCACCAGGCCCTGAGGGCTATCGGCGCGGTAGCAGAGCAGGTCCGACGAAGCGAAGCGCAGGACATCTTCGAGCACCGCTTGCGGGTCGCCGGCGACACCGTCGAGGGCCGTGTTGGCAAGGCGCATGACCGGCATGGTGACGGGGTCGATGACCTCGCCCTGCGCGGAAAACTCGTCAGCCACCAGCATCGCCGCTCTTTCTGTCGGCAGCACCAGCAGCGCCTTTCCCGGTGTTCGGACCGGCCTGCCGTCGAGATGGACGGCAAAACCGTTTTCGACCGGCACGACCGAAACAGCCTTGTAGAAGCGCTTCGGCAGCGGCGTCTTCATCTGGATCTGGGCGCGGCGCACCGGATCGGGATCGGAAAGCTGCTTTCCAGCTTCGAGGTCGTTGAGGATGTCGCGCATGTCGAACTCCTTACGGTGCGGGCTGCCTGCGCGCCGTCCGGTTGACGATGATCAGCCCGGCGGCGATCAGGCCAAGCGCCAGGAAGATCCGGACCGTCAGCGGCTCATCCAAGAGCACCGCGCCGCACAGCACGCCGAACACCGGCGACAAAAAGGCGAAGCTCGACAGGCCCGCTGCCGGATAGCGCGTCAGCAGCCAGAACCACAAAACATAGGTGAAGGCGACGATATAGAAAGACTGGAACAGCAAGGCCAGTGTCGGCAATGCGGCGATCTCGCGGATCGGCGGGCCGGCGAAAGGCATCACCAGGGCGCCGACGACAGCCGCGCCGGCGAGCTGATAGAGCAAGAGCTTCTCGGCACTGGTTTCTGCCAGTTTCGACCGCTTGATGACGATGCTGGTCAGCGCCCACAGGATGCCGGCACCAAGGCTCAGCAGATCGCCCGTCAGCGTCGCATTGTTGCCGGCGACGATACCGTCGAAGAAGACGGCCGCGAGGCCGCAGAAGGCGAGCACGAGGCCGGTAAGCTTGCGCGTGGTGATGCGCTCGCTGAGCAGGAAATGGCCGCCGACCAGCACCCAGAACGGCATGGTGTTGACCAAGAGCGTGTTGCGGGCGACGGTCGTGTACTCCAGCCCGACATAGAGGAACAAGAATTCGACGCCGAAGAGCACGCCCGCGACGATGCCGGCGACCAGCGTGCCATCCGCCTGAAAGAGTTTGATGCCACGCAGCCGGCACCAGCCGAACACGCACAACCCGCCAAGGATGGAGCGCGCGATGGAGACGAAAACCGGATCGTAACCGGCATACGAAACCTTGGCGGCGACGTAGTTCATCCCCCAGGACAGCGTCAGCCCGACCATGATGGCGGCCGCAGTCATGTCGACTGCGTCGCGGCGGTCGAGCGTATCGGTCGCGCCGCTCAATTGTTGTCCTCCGCGCTCTGCTCGTCGAAGCCGAGCAGGTTCCAGCTCTGGCGCATATGCGGCGGCATCGGCGCTGTGACATCGATGACGCCCTGGTCGGGATGCGGAATCACGATGCGGCGCGCATGCAGATGCAGCCGGTTCTGGATGCCGCCTGGAAATTCCCAATTGGTGTCGGCCTCGAAATATTTGGGATCGCCGATGATCGGGCAGCCGATATGGGCGGCATGCACGCGAAGCTGATGCGTGCGGCCGGTATATGGTTCCATCTCCAGCCAGGACAACGACTGCGCCGCCTGCTCGACGACGCGGTAATAGGAGACGGCATGGTCGGCGCCCTTCTCGCCATGCTTGGCGATGCGCACGCGGTCGCCGTCCGGCGTCGCCTCCTTGACCAGCCAGGTCGAGATCTTGTCCTCGCGCTTCGACGGCACGCCCTTGACCAGCGCCCAGTAGGTCTTCTTCGTGTCGCGCGCCCGGAATGCTTCCGAAAGCTTCATCGCGGCAAGGCGGGTGCGGGCAACGACCAGCACGCCCGAGGTGTCGCGGTCGAGACGATGCACGAGGCGCGGCTTCTCGCCCTTCTGGTTGCGCCAGGCCTCCAGCATGTCGTCGACATTGCGTGTCACGCCTGAGCCGCCCTGGACAGCGAGCCCCGCCGGCTTGTTGAAGACGAAGACTTTCGGATCCTCGTGCAGCAGCATCTTGGCGAGCACATCGGCATCGCCCTGGTTGCGGATCGAATGGCCGGTAAGCGGGGCGTCGCCCTTCTTGTCGACGTCAAGCGGCGGGATGCGGACGGTCTGGCCGGGCTCCACGCGCGTGTCAGGCTTCGCCCGGCCGCCATCGACGCGGATTTGCCCGGAGCGCAAAAGCTTCTGCAGATAGCCGAAGCCGAGGCCCGGATAGTGGACCTTGAACCAGCGGTCGAGCCGCATGCCCGCCTCGCCGGCTTCCACCGTGATCTGTTCAACACCTGCCATGACTTCGCTTTTCCGTTCGAAAGCGGCGCCATAGCACTAAAGCATGTCGCCCAAAAGTGCGGAGCGGCTTTGGGAGAACGACTTGCTCAAAAACAAGGAACTTGAAGCACGTCACCTGAATCGCTCAGCGCGACGTGCCTAAGGCAGGCAGGGTGCGAGCCAAAGACCCAACAAAGGGCGACGATTACCCCAATCGTCGCGGATCGATGGAATTCTTCCGCCCAGTCAATTCTTCGAAGATGGCGCCGGCGCGGCGCAGACCGTCGAGCGCGTCAGGAACCGTTTCTCACGGCCATTGTCGAGCGAGAACATGCCGCCCCTGCCCGGCACGACGTCGATGATGAGGTCAGTGTGCTTCCAGGCCTCGATTTGCGAGGCGCTGATGTAGACGGGCGTGTCGCCGATCTCGCCCAGCCTCACGTCATTGTCGCCGACCGTGAACTCTGCGCGCGGGTAGCACATCGGCGAGGACCCATCGCAGCAACCGCCAGACTGGTGAAACAGCACCGGCCCGTGATCGGCGATGATCTCGGCAAGCAGCGCCTCGGCCTCTGGCGTGGCCGACACTTTGCCCAACGAGGCCTTGTCCATGCGATCCTCCTGTCATGAAAGGAGGGTACGGCAAGCCGTACCCTCCCCTACGCGCCCTAGGAGGATTAGAAGAAGCCGAGCTTCTTCGGGCTGTAGCTGACCAGCATGTTCTTGGTCTGCTGATAATGGTCGAGCATCATCTTGTGCGTCTCGCGCCCGATGCCCGACTGCTTGTAGCCGCCGAAGGCGGCATGCGCCGGATAGGCGTGGTAGCAGTTGGTCCACACGCGGCCCGCCTGGATGGCGCGGCCGAAGCGGTAGCAACGGTTCGCGTCGCGGCTCCAGATGCCCGCGCCGAGCCCGTAGAGCGTGTCGTTGGCGATCGACAGCGCCTCGTCATCGTCCTTGAAGGTGGTCACCGACACCACAGGGCCGAAGATCTCTTCCTGGAAGATGCGCATCTTGTTGTGCCCCTTGAACACGGTCGGCTTGACGTAGTAGCCGCCGGCAAGGTCGCCCGGCAGATGGTTCTGCTCGCCGCCGGTCAGCACCTCGGCCCCTTCCTGGCGGCCGATGTCGAAGTAGCTCAGGATCTTTTGCAGCTGCTCGCTCGACGCCTGCGCGCCGATCATCGTGGCGGGGTCGAGCGGATCACCCTGGACGATCGCCTCTACACGCTTCAGCGCCCGCTCGATGAACCTGTCGTAGATCTTCTCA
>NZ_RZSC01000222.1:0-8385 GCF_003998155.1 Mesorhizobium sp. M1E.F.Ca.ET.063.01.1.1 | reverse complement strand
GAGCGTCGCCCGCGACCAGTGGATGTATTGCGACCCGGACAATTTCGACCTGAAGGCCGCGGCGGCCGCTCACCATGGCGTCAGCATCGAGAACGTGGTCGTCGGCGAAGGCATTGACGGGCTGCTTGGCCTTGTGGCCCGCATGTATGTCGCGCCGGGCGATGCGGTGGTGACCTCGCTCGGCGCCTACCCGACCTTCAACTTCCACATCGCCGGTGTCGGCGGACGGCTGGTGACGGTGCCTTACGCCAACGACAGGGAGGACCTCGAGGGGCTGCTGGCCGCGGTTCGCCGGGAAAAGGCGCCGCTGGTCTACCTGTCCAATCCGGACAATCCGATGGGGAACTGGTGGGAGGCGCCGGAGGTCATCCGCTTCATCGAGGCGCTGCCGGAAACCACCATGCTGGTGCTGGACGAGGCCTATGGCGAGTTGGGCCCGGCCTCGGCGCTGCCGCCGATCGATGTCGCGCGGCCGAATGTCGTGCGCATGCGCACCTTCTCCAAGGCCTACGGACTGGCCGGCATTCGCTGCGGCTACGCGGTGGCAGAACGGGAAGTGATCCGCGACTTCGAGAAGATCCGCAACCATTACGGCGTCAGCCGCATGGCGCAGATCGCCGGCCTCGAGGCGTTGGCCGACCAGGACTATCTGAACTCAGTGGTGGCGCGCGTGGCGGCCGGACGCCGCCGCATCGCGGCCGTCGCCGAAGAGAACGGCCTGAAGCCGCTGCCCTCGGCCACCAATTTCGTCACCATCGACTGCGGTCATGACGGCGCCTTCGCGCTGAAGGTGATGCAGGCCCTTTTGTCGCGCGACGTCTTCATTCGCAAGCCGATGGCGCCACGGCTCGACCGCTGCATCAGGGTCAGCGTCGGCCTCGACCATGAGCTCGACATCTTCGCCGAGGAATTGCCCGGCGCGCTGGCGGCGGCAAGGGGGAACTGATCCAGGCATCCGGCTTCTGCCGTGGTTGGCATTCAAGTGGCGCAGGCCGCAAATAGCGGTTTGCTGCGTCGTCCATGAGAGCTGGAATCCGTGGCCACCAGCGTCTGCCGCGCCGGCGCTGGCAATTTCACATTCTTGCGGTTTCCAGCAAGCGGCTCACGCGGCTCAGCGCATCCGAAAGCGCCAAGGCTTCCTCGCCGCCGAGCTTGGCGATCAGGCGGGCGAGATCACGGTCCGTCGCCGCCTCGAGATCGGCCAGCGCGGCCTCGCCGCGCGAGGTCAGCGAAAGAACGGGCAGCCCACCCTCCGGGCCGGCGCGCATTTCGGCCAGCCCCATGGCGGTGAATTTCCGCAGGACCCTCAAGAGGTAGGCTGGGGCGAGGCCCAGTTCGCCGGCCAATTCGGATGCAACCGGGGCGAGATCGAGATCAAACATGCGCGCCAGGAAGCCGGCCCGGCCGCCAGCGGTCCGGGAACCGCGGCCAAGCTCGAACAGCACGCGGGCTTCGATCAGGGTGTAAGGGCTCTGCATCAAGGTCTCATCGAGCAGCCCAACCAGCCCGGTGTAGAACCGGTTGAAGCGGCGGATCTCATCAACCAGGGCTTCGTGCGGCATACAGACCTCCTTTCAGAGACTTTTACGAGGTCCCGATAATTTCCCTGTCAGTTGACTTGGTCAACTATTTAATTGACAAGGTCACCTGACGATGAAGCCCGTTGCATTTGATCCGTTCTGCTCCAGATTGATGGGAAAGATCTGGAGCGGGCAATGCAGGGTCGGAAAAGAGCCGTGCGAGCGCGCATAAGCGGCACGGTGCAAGGCGTGAGCTACCGGGTGTGGACGCACCGCGAAGCCATGCGTCTTGGCGTGACGGGCTGGGTGCGCAACGAGGCCGACGGCTCGGTCACAGCGCTCATCGCCGGCTCCCATGCCGCGGTCGACGCAATGATCGACCGCCTTTGGCAAGGGCCGCGGGGCGCGCTGGTCTCGGCGGTCGAGGTCGAGGAAGCCGCGGATGACGCGCCTGCCGAGTTCACGATTGTCGCTTAGGCCCCTTTCCTCGCCCCCACGGTAGTGGGGGAGAGGTGGCGCGGCGAAGCCGCGACGGAGAGGGGGACAGCGCTACTTTGATGAATTTCAGAGCAAACCCGCCAACGCTGCAGCCCCGCTCCGTCTCGGGCTTCGCCGGAGCCCACCCACCTCTCCCCCGCTTTGCGGGGGCGAGGAACAATCTATCCCATGCGCCTTGAATTAATTGAACGTTTGTTTTATTAATGCCCCACAGAGGCAAGCATGGCACGCACCACAGGCTCCGACGGAGAAAAAACCGAGGCAGCCGTCCGCGAGGCGGCGGTCAACCTGATCGCGCGCCTAGGCTACGAGGCGATGTCGATGCGCCAGCTCGCGGCCGAAGTCGGGGTGCAGGCCGCCGCGCTCTACCGTTACTTCCCGACCAAGGAAGACCTGCTGTTCACGCTGATGCGCGAGCATATGGAAGGCCTGCTGGAGGCTTGGAATAACGCACGGCCGGCAACGAACGATCCGGTGGCGCGGCTCGCCGCCTATGTCGAGAACCACATCGCCTTCCATATCGAGCGGCGCCACGCCACCCATGTCTCCAACATGGAATTGCGCAGCCTCTCGCATGAGCGGCTGACGCAGATCCTGAAGATGCGCACGGCCTATGAGAAGGAGTTGCGCGCGATCCTGCGCGACGGCGTGGAAGCCGGTGTCTTCGAGATCGACGACACCGGGCTTACCGCCATGGCGCTGATCCAGATGATGACCGGCGTCATCGTCTGGTTCCGGCCGGGCGAGCGGCTGTCGATCAGTGAGGTCACCACGACATATCTTTCGATGACAATGCGCCTGGTCGGCGCGACAATCAGCCATGGCACCGCGCGTCGTTCCGAGCGCGCCGGGGACGCCGTGGCACTCTGATACAGGCATGATCCCCACGAAGATCGGGGCATGCGCGGGAGGAACGGCATGTACACGAGCACACTGAATTTCGGGCTCGATCCGGATATCGAGACGTTGCGCGATACGGTGCGGCGCTTCGCCCAGGACAGGATCGCGCCGATCGCGGCCGAAATCGACCGCGCGAACGAATTCCCGGCGCATTTGTGGAGCGAGTTCGGCGCGCTCGGCCTGCTCGGCATCACCGCCGATCCCGATTTCGGCGGCAGCGGCATGGGCTATCTTGCCCATGTCGTGGCGATGGAAGAGATTTCGCGCGCGTCGGCCTCCGTCGGCCTTTCCTACGGCGCGCATTCCAACCTCTGCGTCAACCAGATCAACCGCTGGGCCACGCCGGCGCAGAAGGAGAAGTATCTGCCGGCACTCTGCAGCGGCGAGAAGGTCGGCGCGCTGGCGATGTCGGAGTCCGGCGCCGGCTCGGATGTGGTGTCGCTGCGGCTGCGCGCCGAAAAGCGCAACGACCGCTATGTGCTCAACGGCTCGAAAATGTGGATCACCAACGGCCCTGACGCCGAAACGCTGGTGGTCTACGCCAAGACCGATCCGGAGCGCCACTCGCGCGGCATCACCGCCTTCATCGTCGAGAAGGCCTTTGCCGGCTTTTCAGTGGCGCAGAAACTCGACAAGCTTGGTATGCGCGGCTCCAATACCGGCGAGCTCGTCTTCGAGAATGTCGAGGTGCCGTTCGAGAATGTGCTGCACGAGGAAGGGCGCGGTGTGGAAGTGCTGATGTCGGGCCTCGATTATGAGCGCGCTGTGCTCTCCGGCGGGCCGATCGGGCTGATGGCGGCCTGCCTCGACGTGGCGGTCCCCTATGTGCACGAGCGCAAGCAGTTCGGCCAGCCGATCGGTACTTTCCAGCTTGTGCAGGGCAAGCTTGCCGACATGTATGTGACGGTGAACGCCGCGCGCGCCTATGTCTATGCGGTGGCGGCCGCCTGCGACCGCGGCGAGACCACCCGCAAGGACGCCGCCGGCTGCGTGCTGTTCGCCGCCGAAAAGGCGACGCAGATGGCGCTCGACGCCATCCAGCTCCTCGGGGGCAACGGCTACATCAACGACTATCCGACCGGACGGCTGTTGCGCGACGCCAAGCTCTACGAGATCGGCGCCGGCACCAGCGAGATCCGCCGCTGGCTGATCGGGCGCGAGATCATGGCGGAGGGGAACTAGTGCGCTCGGGTTGTGACCTTCGTCGAGCTTTCATCGACCCGCTTGCGGGCAGCTTCGGCGAGCGTGTCAGATACCCACTGGTTGATCGATTTGCCATCGCTTGCGGCCGCCTTGCCAAGCAAGGCATGGATTTCCGGCGTGGTGCGGAGAGCGAGCTTGCCCGAATAAGGTTTCTGCGGATCGACGCCACGCTCTTTGCAAAAGGCAAGGTAGTCATCGACGCTGTCGTGGAACGATTTCACCAATTCCTCGGCGGTCTCGGCCTCGAAGGTAACGATGTCGCGGATGCCAAGGATGCGGCCATGGAATACCATGTCCTCGTCGTCGAATTCGATCGATCCGGCATATCCCTTGTAAAGCTTCATGGCCTTATTCCAACGTTCGTCAAAAACTCTCTGATCTCCCTGACCGCCCACCGCTTGGTATCGGGTGACGGATGCGGGCGGTGGAGGAACAGCGTCCGGCCGGATATTGTGAACCGGACGCGCGAGCCGCTGCCCTCTGAAACCTCAGCGCCTAGTGCTATCAACAACGCCTCGACATCGCGCCATTTGATCGAGGCGCTGACCGGGTTCGCAAATATCCTGTCCAGCGTCTGCCGGTGCGCGGCTTTCGTGACTTTTCGCCCTGCCCAAATCGAGTACCCTGATGGCCGACTCCTCTAGGGTTAGGGCAAGAGCCCAAAGTGATACTAAAATATGATATCATCTGAGGTTCGTCAATGCCTGCCCTCGCCTCCCAGATCTCCCCCTCCTCCGACACCTTCCGCGCCAATGCCGAGCGCATGCGGGCGCTGGTCGCCGACATCGCCGAGAAGGCGGCCGGCATCGAGCGCGGCGGCTCGGACGAGGCGCGCGAGCGCCACCAAGGCCGCGGCAAGCTCCTGCCGCGCGAGCGGCTGGCGCAACTGCTCGACACCGGCTCGCCCTTCCTCGAGGTCGGCCAGTTCGCGGCATGGTCGATGTATGGCGAGGACATTCCCGCGGCAGGCATCATCACAGGCGTCGGCCGCGTCGAAGGGACCGAGGTCATGGTCGTCGTCAACGACGCGACGGTGAAGGGCGGCACCTACTATCCGCTGACGGTGAAGAAGCATTTGCGCGCGCAGGAAATCGCGCTGCAGAACAATCTCCCTTGCATCTACCTGGTCGACAGCGGCGGCGCCAATCTGCCCAATCAGGATGAGGTGTTTCCCGATCGCGAACATTTCGGCCGCATCTTCTACAACCAGGCCAACATGTCGGCGGCCGGCATCCCGCAGATCGCCTGCGTCATGGGTTCCTGCACGGCGGGCGGCGCCTATGTGCCGGCGATGTCGGACGAGACGATCATGGTGCGCAACCAGGCGACCATTTTTCTCGGCGGCCCGCCGCTGGTGAAAGCCGCCACCGGCGAGGATGTCAGCGCCGAGGAGCTCGGCGGCGCCGATGTCCATACCCGGCTTTCCGGCGTCGCCGATCACTATGCGATGGACGACGAGCACGCGCTGGCCATTTGCCGGCGTATCGTCAAGAACTTGAATCGGAACAAGGCCGTAAGCCTCAACCTGCAGAAACCTGTATCGCCGCTTCACGACCCGCATGAGCTTTACGGCATCGTGCCGACGGATTTGCGCCAACCTTATGACGTCCGCGAGGTGATCGCCCGTCTCGTCGACGGTTCCGAGTTCGACGAGTTCAAGCAGAATTACGGCACCACCTTGGTCACCGGCTTTGCCCATTTGCATGGCATGCCGGTCGGCATCCTCGGCAACAATGGCGTGCTGTTTTCGGAAAGCGCGCTGAAGGGCACGCATTTCATCGAGCTCTGCTGCCAGCGCGGCATTCCGCTGATCTTCCTGCAGAACATCACCGGCTTCATGGTTGGGCGAAAGTACGAGGCCGGCGGTATCGCCAAGGACGGCGCCAAGCTGGTCATGGCGGTCGCGACGGCGCGCGTGCCCAAGCTCACGGTGATCATCGGCGGCTCGTTCGGCGCCGGCAACTATGGCATGTGCGGCCGGGCCTATTCGCCCCGCTTCCTGTGGATGTGGCCGAACGCGCGCATTTCGGTGATGGGCGGCGAACAGGCGGCGACCGTGCTCGCCATGGTCAAACGCGAAGGCATCGAGCGCAAGGGCGGCCAATGGAGCGCCGAGGAGGAAACGAAGTTCCGCAAGCCGATCCTGATGAAATACGAGCATGAGGGCCACCCGCTCTATTCCTCGGCACGGCTCTGGGACGACGGCATCATCGATCCGGCCAAGACGCGCGAGGTGCTGGCGCTCAGCCTCTCGGCGGCGCTCAATGCCGGGATCGAGGAGACCAGATTCGGCGTGTTCAGGATGTGACGATGAGCGGCGTCAATGACAGGATCCGCGTTCACACCGGCGACATCACCAAGCTCGCGGTCGATGCCATCGTCAATGCCGCCAACTCCTCGCTGCTCGTCGGCGGCGGTGTCGACGGCGCCATCCACCGCGCGGCAGGCCCTGAACTGAGCGCCGAGTGCCGCACGCTCGGAGGCTGCAACACCGGCGACGCCAAGCTGACCGAGGGCTATCGCCTGCCGGCACGCTACGTCATCCATGCGGTCGGGCCGGTCTGGCAGGGCGGCGGCAAGGGCGAGGCGGAACTGCTTGCCTCCTGCTACCGGCGCTCGCTCGAGATCGCCCGCGACCATGACTGCCAAACGATCGCCTTCCCGGCGATCTCGACCGGCATTTACGGCTTTCCGAAGGACGAAGCGACCGGGATCGCCGCCGGTATTGTAAGCGGCTTCCTGCAACAGAATGCAGTACCGCAGATCGTTACTTTCTGCTGCTTTGACGAGCCGACGGCGGAACTATACCGGCAAGCCGTTGCTGCCATCGGGGAAAGCTGAACTGATGACCAAAAAGAAGACGACCTCGTTAGACCACTCCCTTGGTAAGGGAGTGGTCGTCCATCATGTTGGACGAACGCTTGCCGGGATAGGCTGGCGGGACAGTACCCCCCTCTGGCCTGCCGGACAATGTCCGGTAGGACAGAGGGGGGTGCTCAAGCGCCGTGCTTCTCTCGCGGTTCGAACCTTGCTGGGGGAGGCTCCATGTTCGGCAATATCCTGATCGCCAATCGCGGCGAGATCGCCTGTCGCGTCATCCGCACCGCGCGCAAGCTCGGCGTGCGCACTGTCGCGATCTACTCGGATGCCGATACCCGCGCCTTGCATGTCGAGATGGCCGACGAGGCGGTGCATATCGGCGCCTCGCCCGTCGGCGAGAGCTATCTGCGCGGCGACAAGATCATTGCCGCGGCACTTGCCACGGGCGCGCAAGCCATCCATCCGGGCTACGGCTTCCTTTCGGAGAACCCCGACTTCGTCGACCAGGTGACCGCCGCCGGGCTCGTCTTCATCGGGCCGTCCGCCGCCTCGATCCGCGCCATGGGGCTGAAGGATGCCGCCAAGCGGCTGATGGAAAAGGCCGGCGTGCCAGTGGTGCCGGGCTATCACGGCGAGGCGCAGGAAATCGTGCTGCTCGCCTCCAAGGCGCGCGAGATCGGCTATCCGGTGCTGATCAAGGCGCGCGCCGGCGGCGGCGGCAAGGGCATGCGCCGCGTCGACCATCCGGACGATTTCTCCGACGCGCTGTCGGGCGCGCGGCGAGAGGCCAAGACCGCCTTCGGCGACGACCGCGTGCTGGTGGAAAAATATGTCGATAAGCCGCGCCATATCGAGGTCCAGGTGTTCGGCGACAATTTTGGCGGCGCGGTGCATCTGTTCGAGCGCGACTGCTCGGCGCAGCGCCGCCACCAGAAGGTGATCGAGGAGGCGCCCGCCCCCGGCATGACGCCCGAGTTGCGCGACGCGATGACGGAAGCCGCCGTGACGGCCGCCAAGGCAATCAACTACTCGGGCGCCGGCACGATCGAGTTCATCGTCGACGCCTCCGATGGCCTGAAAGCGGACCGCTTCTGGTTCATGGAGATGAACACGCGGCTGCAGGTCGAGCATCCCGTCACGGAGATGGTCACCGGCGTCGATCTGGTGGAGTGGCAGCTCCGTGTCGCCTCCGGTGAAAAACTGCCGAAGACGCAAGACGAGATCGTGCTTGCCGGACACGCTATCGAGGCGCGCCTTTATGCGGAGGACGCATCGAAAGGCTTCCTGCCGGCGACCGGCACGCTCCACCATTTGAAGTTCCCCGACGCGCCGCCCGAGGGCACCGCCATCCGCATCGAAACCGGCGTGCGGGCCGGCGATGCGATCTCGCCCTTTTACGATCCGATGATCGCCAAGCTTGTGGTCCACGCTGAGCACAGAACCG
>NZ_RZSC01000221.1:0-8398 GCF_003998155.1 Mesorhizobium sp. M1E.F.Ca.ET.063.01.1.1 | reverse complement strand
GCTGAGCGATGCCCGCAGCAGCGAGGTCGTACCCGTGGCGATTTCCGACATGCCATTCCCCCCAAATCCAAGCCGCGTGCATCATAGCGGCAAGGGGGTGGTGATGGCAAAGCGGGGGCTGAGCCGGTGCGGACGGCCCCATCCGCTGCAACGTTGCCGATTGGCGAAAGCCTAAGCAGCATCCGATCTCCCCCTTGCGGGGGAGATGTCCGGCAGGACAGAGGGGGGTGTGAAGGATCGCGGCGGTTCGAGTTGAGCCATGTTAAACCGAGGCTCCGCCTGAGGATATAGCTCTGCTTACTGACAGGTCGGCGGGACAGCACCCCCGTCTGCCCTGCCGGGCATCTCCCCCGCAAGGGGGGAGATTGGCAGCGTCGGCGACGGCGCAAGCCTTTAAAACCTGGGCAAATGCCTTGTTATCGCCATTAACCAGTTGGACGCGGCACATGCGTTACGTTAGCGTCCTCGCATCTCAGCAACAGTTTTAGAACAGTCTTGTCCCGTCCCTTGCTTCTCCTCCATAAATTACTCGTCGCTTTTGCGTTTTTGCTGCTGGTTGCCGGCTGCACCACCGCGGCGCCGCCGGAAAGCGTGCTTGCCGTCCCGGCTCAGCCGCAGAAATATGCGGCGATCGTGGTCGACGCCTCGACCGGCAAGACGCTGTTCGAGGTGAACTCGACGGCGCAGCGCTACCCCGCCTCGCTCACCAAGATGATGACGCTCTACATGCTGTTCGAGGCGCTGGAGAGCGGCCGCGTGAGCAAGGAGACGCAGATCCCGGTTTCCGACCACGCCGCCTCGCAGCCGCCGACGAAGCTGCGCTTCCGGCGCGGCGAGACGATCGACGTCGATTCCGCCATCCGCGCCATGGTTGTGAAGTCGGCCAACGACGTGGCGGTGGCTGTCGGCGAATATCTGGGTGGCGGCAGCGAGGACCAGTTCGCCGGCATGATGACCGCCAAGGCCCGCCAGCTCGGCATGGCGAGCACCAGTTTCCGCAACGCCTGCGGCCTGCCCGACGACGGCCAGGTGACCTCAGCGCGCGACATGGCGGTGCTGGGGATCGCGCTCGAGCACCGCTTTCCGCAGCATTTCCACTATTTTTCCGAAAGCGACTTCATGTTCCGCGGCCGGCTGGTGCGCGGCCACAACGACATGCTGGGACGGGTGCGCGGCGTCGACGGCATCAAGACCGGCTATATCCGCGCCTCCGGCTACAACATCGTCACCTCCTACAATGCCGACGGCAGGCACCTGATCGTGGTGGTGATGGGCGCCCAAAGCGCGCGCCAGCGCAACGACCATGTCGAGGCGCTGATCCAGCGGAGTCTTACGGCGACGGTGGCGGATGCGAAGACGCAGCTGATGTATGCCGGGCAGCAGCCGGCCTCGCCGCTTCCGGGTGTGCCGGCGCCCGGCACGACGGCGCCAAGTTCGTCGCTGCCGGGTTTGGCGGCGTCCGATTTGCCGTCGCCGGATCTGGCCTCGCCCAGTTCGCCACTGCTGCCGGCGCAATAGAGCGTCGCGGCGGTGGAGAAAATCTGAGACGCCGGCGGGACAGCACCCCCCTCTGTCCTGCCGGACATCTCCCCCGCAAGGGGGGAGATTGGCAGACGTGAGGCCGGCGCACTCAATTCGCACTTTGGTGATTGGCGAAAGCTGGCGTGACATCTGATCTCCCCCCTTGCGGGGGAGATGTCCGGCAGGACAGAGGGGGGGTGTGAAGGAACGCTACCTATCTCGCCTTGTGCCGGCCGGAGCGCAGGAAGCCGCCATTCGCAGGGCGGCTGAATATCGACGTGCCCTACCGCACCACCAGCACCGGGACCTCGGTCAGCGACACCACCTCCGCCGTCTGGCTGCCGAGCACCAGCCGGCCGAGGCCGCGGCGGCCGTGCGAGGCCATGACGATGAGGTCGCAGGCCTCGGTGCGGGCCGTGTCGAGGATCGCCTCGGCGGGCGTCCTGTTCTCGATATGCAGCACCTTCGCGCGCACACCGAGCGCGTCGGCGTCGGCCTTGCACTTGTCCAGCACCTCGCGGGCATATTTGCGTGCGCTTTCCTCATAGTAGGTGAGCTCGTCGCCGGCGACATAGCCGGCCATGGCGCCGCCCCAGGCGAGCGTCGGGAACGGCTCGGAGACGGTGATGAAGGTCACAGTGGCGCCGAGGCCCTTGGCGAGTTCCAGGCCGTGGGCGACGCCTTTGCCGGCGAGCTCCGAACCGTCGGTGGCGATGAGAATGTGCTTGTACATGGATCCCTCTTCATGCGGGGCGACGCGCGCGCCCCAAGTGGCGGGCGCCTGACCGGTCACCCCGATATAGTTTTGCTAGCAGGCCAACCACAGAGGGCGGCTTGATTCGGATCAAGGCCAGCCGCCGGAGACGATTGCTCCAGCGGGCTTCCCGCAAACGCATCCGGGCGCAGCTCAATTCCTCTCTCCGGGCCTGTCCCCAGAAGCGGCGGACAATCGCGGATGGCGCTCCCCCGCTCCGTCTCGGCTTCGCCGAGCCACCTCTCCCCCGCTCTCGCGGGGGCGAGGAATCCAAGTTTGCAAAGGTCGCGCCCTCAGCGATTGGCTTTCCTCGCCCCCATGAAATGGGGGAGAGGTGGCTCGGGCGAAGCCCGAGACGGAGCGGGGGCTGCGCCGCCATCGACAATTGTACGCGGCGGCCGGCGAAGCGGCTCGCGCTCCGCCCATCACAAGAACTTGTTCGGTCACACCACCTTCACAGTCACGATGGATATGCCGCGCCGGCTTGGCGTATCGTACTCGAAAGCCGAGAACAGGAGCACTGAGCATGGCCGGCGATCCCAAGGCATCCGCGCAGAAGCAAGCAGACGACGAGAACGAAAGCGGCGGCGAATATCTCGAGGCGGCCACCGTTCCGGAAGACGCGCATGAGGCGGCCGACGAGGTCCTCGAAGCGCCGGAGGTGCCGGATTCGGAGCCCACCCCGCCCGGCGCGACCAGGGCCAAGCCCAAGAAAAAACCGTCGGCGATCAGCGGCCGGAAATTCCGCAAGCGCGACCTGGTGCGCATCGACGATCTCAGGCCCAGCCTCGCCGACCGCATCCGCGCCGACCATCCGGACCTGCCGCGCGGCGCCCGCGTCAGCCGCGCCGAGCTCGCCCGCTACCGCATGCGCTATATGGAGGAATTGCTGCAGCAGGAGCACGGCGAATTCTCCGAGCTCGACCGCCAGGTGGTGGAATCGATCGCGAGACAGGACACGATCTCGGAAAACTCGGAAGAGGAATTCGAGGAGCACCGCTCGTTTGCCGACCGCGTCTCCGACACCATGGCCGAGTTCGGCGGCAGCTGGTGGTTCCTGATCTCGTTCGCGGCCGTGCTTCTGATCTGGATCGGCCTCAACCTCGCCGAGGGCGCGACGAGCGCCTTCGACCCCTACCCGTTCATCCTGCTCAACCTCATGCTCTCCTGCATCGCCGCCATCCAGGCGCCAGTGATCATGATGAGCCAGAAGCGGCAGGAAGCCAAAGACCGGCTGCGCTCCTTCAACGACTACCGGGTGAACCTCAAGGCCGAGCTGGAAGTGCGGCACCTGCACGAAAAGCTCGACTATCTCATCTCGCGCCAATGGCAGCGCCTGGCCGAAATGCAGCAGATGCAGCTCGACGCCATGCACGAGCTGACCGCGAAGAAGCAGAAGCGGGCGGCAAGGGGGGTGCGGAGGAGAGTGGCGAAGGCTGGGGCGGAGGGGTGAGGCCCGCGCCCCGGCATCAGTAAGCGCTAAGCCGGGGCAGGTCCGCAAGCCGCCTCGACCACCGACGCCTGACCTTCTGATGCCGGAGCTCGTGCCACCGTCCCGGTGCCTTAATATGCCACCATCCGAATTGGCCGTTGAAGCATGCCCGCGGCGACTTGCCGATAGCCGGGTTGAATGTGTCAGGCACCGCGCTTGCTCCGTCGCAAATCAGATGAGCACGACCTTGCCTTCGCCCGCGCTCGTCCGGGCGCGAGGCAACGCCATAGCGAATTCTTCGAGGCGATATCGGGCGACGACGGGCAGCTTTTCGGGATATCGCGAAAGGATGGACCAGCAGTCCCTCGCGGCAGTGGCCAAGGTTTCGGCGCTTGCCTTGTTCTGCCAGACACTTACGGCGAAGCCCCGCCAGCGCAGCGCTTTGTAAAGCAAGGTCGATGCCTTGATCTCGATCGGGCGATCGTCGAGAACGCCGTAGGAAAACAGGCTTGCCCCTTGCGCGGCGCGCGCGATGAGGGCCAACGTGTCGGGCCCCCCTACGGGATCGAGGATCAAGTCGTACGGCTTGGCGTCCGCGAGCGCATCGGCGACGCTATCGCCGATGCTTATCGTCCGGTTTTCCCAATCGCGCAGCTTATAGCCCCCGTCATGGCGATAGAGCCTTTCGACGACGGCTCCTCGCTCGCGGGCCAATTGACCGGCCACGGCGGCGACGACGGACCGCGCCGCGGTAAGAAGCACCCGCTCCCCGGCGTTGACGGAGGCCAGGTCCAAGAGGCCCCACGCGGTTAGCGGATTGAGCGGAAACTGGCAGACGATATCGTCGGAGAGCCGTTGCGCGAACTCGGCCGGAACCGGATAGATACGCTCGACCGGCACGGGTGCGTATTCGGCCCAGGCGCCCGGGCTTCGGAATGCGACGCGCCGCCCTACCTCCAGCTCACGCACGTCAGCGCCGATCGCCTCGACAATGCCGGCCCCATCGAATCCGGCGACCTGCGGATAAGACGGCTTCGTCGAATATTTGTCGGCGACGAAGAGCCAGTCGGCCGGCTGGACAACGCGAGCCGTGACGCGCACGAGGGCCTGCCGGGGGCCGCATGCGGGAACAGGCATGTCCCTATTCTTGAGAACCTCCTCAGCAACTCCGGGCCTATCAAAC
This sequence comes from Mesorhizobium sp. M1E.F.Ca.ET.063.01.1.1, assembly GCF_003998155.1. Classification (NCBI taxonomy): domain Bacteria; kingdom Pseudomonadati; phylum Pseudomonadota; class Alphaproteobacteria; order Hyphomicrobiales; family Phyllobacteriaceae; genus Mesorhizobium; species Mesorhizobium sp. M1E.F.Ca.ET.063.01.1.1. The sequence goes on along the minus strand of NZ_RZSC01000221.1, from coordinate 3,508 downwards.
ACGACAGCTTTCATCAGGCTTCCCGTCTACGATCAATCAAGGCTGGAAGGTCGCGCTTCGAATTGATACAGTCAAAGACCGATTTGGATCTGATTGATACCTGGCGGGTATGAAATGGAGCTTCGGCACCTGCGCTATTTCCTAGCGGTCGCCGATTGCGGGCACGTCACACGCGCGGCGCAACGGCTGCACATCTCGCAACCGCCTCTGAGTCGTGCGATACGCGAGTTGGAGGCCGAGCTCGGCGTCGAACTGTTCGCCCGCCAACGCCAACGGATTGCCCTAACTCCGATCGGCGCGGCAGTGGCCGAAGACGCGAGGGCCGTCGTCGCCCAGGCGGATGGCCTGGTCCGCCATGCGCGCGCGCTGTCGAGCGGTGAGAGCGGGCGTATCCGCGTTGGCTACGTCGATGGCGCCATGCAAGGCGGGGTTCTCAGCGCTCATCTGCGGAACCTCCGGCTTCATGCTCCGTCACTTGTCGTCGATCTTGTCGCCGCCAGCACGGAAACCCAGCTCAGCGCACTCGCAAACAATCAGCTCGATATCGCAATCCTCTACACGCCGCGCAAATGGCCCGACGGCATTGCCAGCAGCAAGCTGCTGTCCGACAGCATGAGGCTTGTCGTATCCACGGAGGACAACCTGGCCTCGAGGCGATCGATCACCCCGAGCGATCTTGAGGCAAGCCCGTGGGTGGCACTTCCAAGAGAAGGCGACGCGTATTGGCGCGACCGGTTCCTGCAGCAATGCTCAAATGCCGGGTTTCATCCCGACATCCGTTATGAAGTTGCGCAGCTCTCGGCGCTGCTCGGTCTCGTGGAGGCCGGCGCCGGGCGCGCCTTCGCGCAAGCCAGCATCGCGCGCGCCGAAACTCCGGGCCTGGTCCTCAGGTCGCTGCCGTGGTGGAAGCACACGATCGATTATTGGTTGGCATGGCGGCAGCGCAACCCCGCGCCTTCCGTCCGCCAGTTCCTCAAGGCCAACCGGGTTGCGGAAAGCCGGAAGTCTCGACCGGGTTAGCTGAACAGCGGCAGTTGCCTCGGCTCAAACGGATATGTTGGCCGGATCGCGCAGCGATTTCACATATGAGGCACTTGGCCGTTGAAGCCCGGGGCGGCTTCCGCTAAGAAGCCGTGGCTGGCCGGCTCATCGGCCGGTTCGTTTTCCGGTTTCCCGGGAAGCACCCGTAGCTCAGCTGGATAGAGCGCTGCCCTCCGAAGGCAGAGGTCACAGGTTCGAATCCTGTCGGGTGCGCCAATTTCTCTTTGCGCATCAAGAAGTTAGCCCTACGCTTTGCTTGCCTGAAGTTCTTTAGGGCTGAGCGGCGTAAGCGCTGAGAACCCGAGTTTGGGCAAAACCATGTCGCCACATCCCGCAGATTTTCGGGGCAGAACAATGCGAAACGCTAGTTTCCGGCGGACGAGCTTCAAAAACGAAGGTTGAGCGTTGCCCACGTGGGCAACGCACAACGGGGAGAGTTTGGCCCCGCCGCAGGTCCAATCTTCCGGATCTCGGAGATGACCGAAATGGGACCGAAAGCGGTCGGTCTGCTTCGTAGATTCTCGGGTCAGAAACACGCGTTGCGCTGGCACCAACGGTCGTCACCATGGCGGCTGCGGTGTTGAGCGTGCTGCGCCACCGGGAGTTTTCCCACTTACTCCGCTTGTCTTGTTCGCCGTTTTGATCGCTGCAGAGGTGGGTTCATAGGGAAGGTCGGCCGAATTGTTCAGTCCGCGACATAGGCTGCCAATTCATCAGCCGTCCCCTGCGGGAAGGCTTCCTTCAAGTAGTCGAGGAACGCTGACACGCGGGGGCTGAGCAAACGCCTCGAGGGATAAAGGGCCCAAAGCGCCGTCTCGGGCCCTGACACATCCCCCCAATGCACTAGCGTGCCGGCAGCCAAATCGCCGGTTGCAAGCGACAACGGGAGGCGCGCGGCGCCGAGCCCCATGCGCACCGCATCCCTGACCATGACGAACGACGCCAGGCTGAGCACTGGCTTGGCGTTAATCGTCGACTTGCCAGACGAGGTCGTGACTTGCCAGGCTTCGGACTCATTCAACGAGCCTCGACTGATCGCGGGAACGAGACCTCCCGAGGCTGGGGGCGTCAGGTGCGGACTGGCCACCACCACCAGCCGATCGCGCAGGAACACTCGCCCAACAAGGGTGGCATCCGGCTCCGGGTTGACCCGGATGACGAGGTCGTAGGCTTCTTCGATCATGTCCACGGCCCTGTCTTCCGTGGTGATCTCCAACCGAACCTCCGGGTATCTAAGGACGAAGCCGGCCGCGAGCTTTCCGATCGCGGTCTGAGAAAAGAGCAGTGGCGCGCTGATGCGTAGCCGGCCACGCGGGCTATGGCCGCCCGAAGCGATCGCTTTCGCCGTCTCATCAAGTTCTGTGAGCAGAAAGCCCGTTCGTTCAAACAGGGCTCGTCCCTCCTCCGTGAGCTTGAGCGTCCGCGCACCACGTTCGAACAGGCGCAGATCAAGACTTGCCTCGAGATCGGCCACGCGTCTGGAAAGAGTCGCCTTTGGCCGGCCTGCGGCACGCGAGGCCTTTCCGAACCCGCCGTGGCGGGCCACCAGATTGAAGTCGGCAAGAGCGAGAAGATCCACGATTTTGTTCTTTTCTGTTCCACCAATGAGACGATCTGTCCAAACATACCATCTATCGGGATGTATGTGGATCACTCATTTTGAGTGTGCCTTTTAACTCAAACAGAAAGTGACCCCCAATGACCATCCTCGTTACAGGTGCCACCGGCCGCGTCGGCCGCCATGTCGTCGACCAACTCCTTCAGCGCGGCGCGACGGTGCGTGTGCTGACCCGCGACCCCGCGAAAGCCAGCTTCCCGACCGGTGTCGACGTCGCCAAGGGCGATCTCCTCGACATCGATGCACTGCGCGGCGCCTTCAAAGACGTGAGCACGCTCTTCCTACTCAATGCCGTCACGGGTGACGAATTTGCCCAGGCGATCATCACGCTCAACGTTGCTCGCGAAGCGCGCGTCGACCGTGTCGTCTATCTCTCGGTGTTCGAAGCCGATCAGGCGGTGAACGTCCCGCATTTCGCCGTGAAGTTCGGCGCCGAGCGCATGCTGGTGGAGATGGACTTCAGCGCCACCATCTTGCGTCCGACCTACTTCATCGACAACGAGTCGATGGTAAAGGACGTTATCGTGGAGCACGGCGTCTATCCGATGCCGATCGGCAGCAAGGGCGTAGCCATGGTCGACGCCCGTGACATCGCCGAAGTAGCCGCGATCGAGCTGATCCGCCGCGACTCCGCACCCGGCAAGCTGCCGATCGAGACCATCAACGTGGTTGGCCCCGATACGCTGACCGGCCCCGACGTGGCTAAGATCTGGTCGGACCTTCTGGGTCGCCCGGTGGCCTATGGGGGCGACGATCCCGGCGCGTTCGAGCAGAACATGGCGAGCTTCATGCCGAAATGGACGGCCTACGAGATGCGCATGATGGCCGAGCGCTATGTCAGCGCCGGCA
>NZ_RZSC01000220.1:0-8401 GCF_003998155.1 Mesorhizobium sp. M1E.F.Ca.ET.063.01.1.1 | reverse complement strand
GTCGTAATGGGTGTAAGTGAGCCTGACGAGGCCGGGCTGGAACAGCCCCTCGACGTGGAAATTATGGCGCAGCGCGTCGGTTCCCATCGCCGACGCCGCAACGGGGTCGATGGCGAAGCGGGAGGAGAATTCAGTGTGTTTTTGATCCATCTGTCCTGCTCGAATGATCATCCGGTCGACGCGGCCGCCACCGACTTTGCGTAATAGGCCTGCCGCGCCTGCAGACGCTCGCGGTAGCGCTGCTGGCTGGCGGCGAGATGCGTCCGCATCGCCTCGCGCGCGGCATTGGCGTCGCCCGCCGAAATCGCGTTGAGGATCACCAGATGCTCGCGCTGCAGGCCGCGCTGGTACTCGTCGGACTGGACGAGCTCCGTCGACCATGGCGAGGTGACGTCGCAGGGAATGGCGCGGCGGCCGAGCACGTCGAGCATCTCGACATAGAACGGATTGTTGGTGGCGCTGGCGATCGCGCGGTGGAAGGCGAGGTCGGCCGGGCCGGTCGGCTGGCCGTCGAGCAGCAGCCGCTCGAACTCGAAGAAGGCCTCCTGGATCGCCGCTTCCTGCGCCGCGTTGCGGCGGATGGCGGCAAGTCCGGCCGATTCGATCTCGATCGCCAGCCGCACCTCGAGCACGTTGAGCGCGATGGAATCCTTGGCCCCCATGTCGGCGGCTAAAACGCCGAGGGTGGTGGAGATGTGCTCGGTGACGAAGACGCCGGCGCCCTGGCGCGGCTCGACAAGGCCGTCGGCGGCAAGCTTGGCCAAGGCCTCGCGGATAACGGTGCGGCTGACGCCGAAGGTCTCAGTGAGCTGCCCCTCGGTCGGCAGCTTGTGCCCGGGCGGGATCTCGCCCGCCAAAAGCTGCTTACGGATCGCCGCGACCACCGTTTCCGACAGCTTCGGCTTCCGTTCGACCCTGAGGTCGGTTGTGCTATCGGCCACCTCGATCACTCCTAATGGAAAAGGCCCCTTAGTGGAAAAGACCCCTTAGTGGAAAAGATTGGGCAGCCACAATGATATTGCCGGCACATAGGTGACAAGCATCAACACTGCGAAGGCCGCGCCATAGAAGGGCCAGATCGACCGCATGGCCGTCCAGATCGGAATGCGGCCTATGGCGCAACTGACGAAGAGCACGGCCCCGACTGGCGGCGTGCAGAGGCCGATGCCGAGATTAAGGATGAGGATGACGCCGAAATGTACCGGGTCGACGCCGTAAGCCATGACCACCGGCAGGAAGATCGGCGTGGTGATGATGATCAGCGGCGACATGTCCATGAACGTGCCGAGGATCAAAAGCACGACGTTGATCAACAGCAGGATGACCAGCTTGTCGCTGGAGATCTCCTGCAGGAAGGCGACCAGCGCCGCCGGCACGCGCAGATAGGCGAGCAGCCAGCCGAAGGCCGCGGCGCAGCCTATGATCATCAGGACCATGGCCGTCGTGCGCACCGCCGCGGTGGTCGCCGAGACGAAATCGTTCCAGCTCATCGAGCGGTAGATGATGAGTGTGACCAGGAAGGCATAGACGATGGCGATGCAGGAGCTTTCCGTTGCTGTGAAAATGCCGGAGCGGACGCCGCCGAAGATGATGCCGATCAGGATGAGGCCCGGAATGGCGCCGAAGAGCAACTGGAGCGCCCGGCCGAAACCGGCGAAAGGCTCGGTCGGATAGCCGCGCCGGCTGGCGACCAGATAGGCCGTGATCATCAGCGCGAGCGCCAGAAGCAGGCCCGGGATGACGCCGGCGGTGAACAGGTCGGCGATCGAGATGCGGCCGCCGGCCGAGATGGAGTAGATGATCATGTTGTGCGACGGCGGGATCAAAAGGGCAATGATGGCCCCGACAGAGGTGATGTTGACGGCGTAGTCGATGCCGTAGCCGCGCGCCTTCATCTGCGGGATCATCAGCCCGCCGACCGCGGACGCGTCGGCCACGGCCGAACCAGAGATGCCGCCGAACATGGTCGATGCGGCGATGTTGACTTGGCCCAAGCCGCCGCGCAGATGGCCGACAACAGATCCGGCCAGCGCCACCAGGCGGGCGGCGATGCCGCCGCGTACCATCAGGTCGCCGGCGAAGATGAAGAACGGAATGGCCATCAGCGAGAAGACGCTGACACCCGAGTTCAGCCGTTGGAACACTACCACCGGAGGGAGGCCGAGCGCGATGATGCCTGCGAAGCTCGCCACGCCGAGGCAGAAGGCGATCGGCGTGCCGATGATCAGCAGGAAGACGAAGGTGCCGAAAAGCACGGTCAAGGCCATGGCTCACATCTCCTCGCCGGTGGCGTGGATGTCGGTATCGACAGGCAGGCCGGCAAAGCGCCCGGCAAGCCGTTCGAGCGAGAACAGGCAGACCAGCGCGCCGCCTAGGATGACCGGCAGGAAGCCGACGCCTCCGGGCAGGGCGAGCGACGGCATGATCGTGCCCCAGGTCAGCCTGGCAAGTTGGATGCCGTAGATGATCATGCCGCCGCCGAACGCCAGCACGACGATGTCGGAAATGGTGCGAAGCACCGCCTTTGCCGGCGCCGGCAGAAAATAGAGCAGCACGTCGAAGCCGAGATGTGTGCGTTCGCGCACGCCGACCGCAGCCCCGAGAAAGATGAACCAGCCCATCAGCAGCACCGAGGAGGCCTCGGTCCAGCTCGGCGAGCGGTTGAGCACATAGCGCGAGAAGACCTGCCAGGCGATGATGATCGTCATCAAGGTCAGCCCGGCGCCGCTGACCCACAGCGCCAGCGTCGCCAGGCCCGACAGCAGGCGCTCGGCGCGCAGCCAGAATGCGTTCGTTTCCGGCTTCGCCACTGGCGGCGCGGAGGTGTTCGCGCCGCTCGGTCTATTGTCGGTTCTGGTCATTTCGCAGCCTGGATGCGGGCGGCGAGATCCTTGAGCGCGGGCGTCGAGAGATATTTGTCGTAGACGGGTTTCATGGCGTCGATCAGCGGCTGCTTGTCGATCTCGGCGACCTTGACGCCGGCCTTCTCGACGATATCGCGCGACTTCTTCTCCTGCGCGTCCCAGAGCTCGCGCATCTTGACGACGCTGTCCTTGGCCGCCTGCCTGACGATCGCCTGGTCTTCCGGCGAGAGCTTGTCCCAGCTCGCCTTCGACATCACCAGCACTTCCGGCACGATCTGGTGCTGATCCAGCGTGTAATGCTTGGCGACCTCGTAGTGCTTGGCGGATTCGAAGCTCGGCCAGTTGTTCTCGGCCCCGTCGATGACACCCGTCTGCAGCGCCGAATAGACCTCGCCATAGGCCATCGGCGTGGCGTTGGCGCCGAGCGCGTTGACCATGTCGACGAACACGTCCGACTGGATGACGCGGAACTTCATGCCCTTCAGGTCGGCAATCGAGCTGATGTCCTTCTTGGTGTTGTAGAAGGAGCGCGCGCCGGAATCGTAGAAGGCGAGGCCAACGAGATCATGCGCCTCGAACGCTTTCAGGATCTGGTCGCCGATCGGCCCGTCCATGACATGGCGCATATGCTCGACCGAGCGGAACATGTAAGGCAGCGACGGCACCGCGGTTTCCGGAACGATTCCGTTGAACGGCCCCATCGACACGCGGTCGAGGTCGATCACACCCGATTGCGTCTGCTCGATCGTGTCCTTCTCCTCGCCGAGCTGCGCCGAGTGGTAAACCTCGATCGAATAGCGGTCATTCGTCCGCTGCTTGATCAGCTCGCCCATATATTTGACCGCCTCGACGGTCGGGTAGCCGTCGGGATGCGTGTCCGACGACCGCAGCACGGTCTCGGCATTGGCGATGCCGATCAGCAGCGAGCCGAAGGCCAATGTGGCCGCCGTCAATTTCGAAAAATGCAACATGACTTCCTCCCTTTGAAACCCTGACGTACCGCTCAGAGCCGGTACGCTCTCTTGGCAAGCGTGTAGGCAAGCTCCCGCGCCAGCTCATGCGCTTCCTCCTCGCGCAACCGGTATTCGGCGACCAGCCGCGCCAGGAATGCGCAGTCGACGCGGCGGGCGATATCGTGACGCGCCGGGATCGACGGAAAGGCGCGCGTGTCGTCGTTGAAGCCGACGGTGTTGTAGAAGCCGGCCGTCTCGGTGGTCATTTCGCGGAAGCGGCGCATGCCTTCCGGGCTGTCGTGGAACCACCATGCCGGTCCGAGCCTGAGCGCCGGATAGACGCCGGCGAGCGGCGCCAGCTCGCGCGCGTAGCTCGTCTCGTCGAGCGTGAACAGGATGATTGTCAGGTCGCGCTCCAGCCCGACGCAGTCGAGCAGCGGCTTCAGCGCCGTCACATAGTCGGTCCTGGTCGGGATATCGAAACCCTTGTCGCGGCCGAATTTCTGAAAAATAGCCGGCGAATGATTGCGCCATGATCCCGGATGGATCTGCAGCACCAGGCCGTCGTCACGGCTCATCTTGGCCATCTCGGTCAGCATCTGGGCGCGGAACAGCCGCCGTTCGCGCTCGTCGTCCGAGCCGCGGCGGATGCGGTTGAACAATTCTTCCGCAGAGTGATCGGAAAGATTGGCGGTCTCAGCGGTCGGGTGACCGTGATCGGAAGAGGTGGCGCCGAATTCCTTGAAATAGGCGCGGCGCTCTCGATGCGCTTCGAGATAACCGGCCCAGGTACCGGTGTCGCAGCCGGTGATCTCGCCCAGCCGGTCGAGATTGCCTGAGAATCCTTCGAAGTCGGGATCGACCACCGCGTCGGGCCGGTAGGCGGTGACGACGCGACCTTGCCAGCCGCTGTCGCGGATCATCCGATGCCATTTGAGGTCGTCGAGCGCGCCTTCGGTCGTGGCGATCACCTCGATTTTGAAGCGCTCGAACAGCGCCCGAGGGCGATAGTCGTCTTGGCTGAGCAGCGCGGCGATCGTGTCGTAATGGCGGTCGGCGGTGCTCGCATTGAGCGGCTCTTCGATACCGAACAGATGCTCGAGCACATGGTCGAGCCAGAGCCGGGTCGGCGTGCCGCGGAACAGATAATAGTGCTCGGCAAAGCGCCGCCAGATCGCTCTGCCGTCGGTCTCGACCGGGGCCCCATTGAGCATCGGGAAGTCGAGCGTCTGCACGCCGAGATCTTCAAGGCGCACGCCCTGACTGAACAGCATGCGGAAAATGTAGTGATCCGGCACGATCAGCAGTTGCGCCGGATCGGGGAACGGCTCGTTGAGCGCATACCAACGCGGATCGGTGTGGCCATGCGGACTGATGATCGGCAGGTCTTTGACCCCGGCATAAAGGGTGCGAGCCAACGTTCGCGTTTCCGGCGCGAAAAGCAGATCCGGATCGGTCAGTGCAGCCACTTTCTCCTCCCAGGCTGGCCTATTGGTAGATCGGTCGGAGATAATGTCAACATACAAAAATCATTAAGTTGTATGATGACTTTTGCATGAAGTACGGCCATTGTGCGGGGCAGCGACGGGTGCTACGTCGCAGCCGTCCATTGCTGCCAGGCGAGCGGCTCGACGCGCCGGATCGGAGACTTCAAGCCAATGAACAGCCGTCTTTCGAACGCCACGATCGCGAACCTGCCGGGTGCCATTGTCATACCGCGCTACGATCGCGGTGCAGTGACGCCGGGCATTGTCCATCTCGGTGTCGGCGCCTTCCATCGTGCCCATCAGGCGGCCTATGTCGACGCCTGCCTGGCGGATGGCGAGACGGGCTGGGGCATCATCGGCGTCTCGCTGCGCAGCCCCGACACGCGCGATGCGCTGTCGCCGCAGGACGGGCTCTACACGCTGGCGGTAAGAGACAGCGCCGGCGAGCGGCTTGAGGTGATCGGCTCGATCCTGTCGCTGCTGGTGGCGCCGGAAGACCCCGGCGCGGTGCTCGCCGCGCTGACCGATCCACGCATCCGCATCGTCACGCTGACCATCACCGAAAAGGCCTATCTGAGGGCGGCCGACGGCAGCCTCGACGAGAACCATCCCGACATCGTGCACGATCTGGCAAACCCTGGATCGCCGAGAACCACGCACGGCTTCCTGGCCGAGGCGCTCGCCCGCCGCCGCGCCGCCGGCATACCGCCCTTCACCGTGCTCTGCTGCGACAACCTTCCCGCCAACGGCGCCACGCTCCACCGCCTGCTGATCGAGTTCGCAAAGCTGCGCGATTCACGGCTCGCCCGCCAGGGCGATGCCGAGGCCGCCCGCCAGGGCGATGCCGCCCGTGGCAGCGCAGGCGATCGGCCGTTAGCCGGCTATGTCGCTGACGATGTGGCTTTCCCGTCGAGCATGGTCGACCGCATCGTGCCGGCGACCACGGATGCCGACCGGACGCGTATTGCGCAAGAGCTCGGCCTCGAGGACGCCTGGCCGGTGATGACCGAACCGTTCCGCCAATGGGTGGTCGAGGATCGTTTCCCCGCTGGACGACCGGCCTGGGAAAAATTCGGCGTCACCATGGTCGAGGACGTCGGTCCCTTCGAGGACATGAAGCTGAGGCTGCTCAACGGCGCCCATTCGGGCATCGCCTATCTCGGCCTGCTCACCGGCCATGCCACCGTCGATCGCGCATTCGCCGATCCGGCGATCCGGCAATTCGTCGATGCGCTGTGGGCAGAAGCGATCCCGACGCTGCCGGAGGGCGCCGGGCTCGATACGGCCGCCTATACGGCCGAGCTCGCCGAGCGCTTTTCCAACACGGCGCTCGCCCATCGCACGGCGCAGATCGCCAATGACGGCAGCCAGAAACTGCCGCAGCGCATCATTGCATCGGCCCTGGAGTGCCTGGAAGCCGGCACCGAGCTGGTTCATCTGACGCTGGTGGTAGCCGCTTGGATCGCCGCCTGCGCGGCGCGGGGAAAGACCTTGCCGGAGGGCCATTTCACCGATCCGCTCGATGCGGCATTGACGGCACTTCTGGACCAACAATTGCCGGCGAACGAAACAGTCACGGCAGTGTTCGACCTTGCCGGTTTCGCCAAGGATCACGCCGAACGCCGCACGTTGATCGAACTCGTGGCCGTGCATCTCGTCCACTTGCGGCGAGAGGGTCCGGTGCTGGCATTCGCCGCGCTCGGCATAGACAGCCGTTGATTCGCCTGCGGGTGACCGGGTCCAGATATCTTCGCTGGACATCGACCGCTTGCTGACAAGCAGGCGGACTGTCCATCAAACAAAAAAGCGGGGCAAGCCCCGCTCCTTCGATCCATTGTCATGAGCTGCGTCAGGCCGGCAACAGCGCGCCTTCCAGCGTCGTGAGCTGGCTGAGGAACTGCTCGGCCTTGGCGCGAGCCTCGTCGTCCTTGGCGTCGGCGGCGTCTTCCCGGGCCTCCTGGATGCGGCGGGCAATGTCGGCACGGTCGATGTCGTTCACATGCGTCGCCGACTCGGCGAGTAGCGTGCAGCCGGAAGGCAGGATGTCGGCGAAGCCGCCGAACACGACATAGCGCTCTTCGGCGCCGGCCGCGGTCTTCACCGTGACGACGCCGGGCTTGATCATGGTCATGACCGGAGCGTGCTGCGCAAGCACGGTCATTTCGCCGTCGACACCCGGGATGACGACGAACTCGACCTGCTCGGAAACGAGAAGCCGCTCCGGCGAGACCAGTTCGAACTTGAAAGCTTCAGCCATGCCAATCTAGCGAGTAGTGAATAGCGAGTAGCGAGTAGTGAAGAAACTCGGCCGGCCCACTGATCCCTATTCGCTACTCCCTATTCGCTATTCGCTTTTTTACGCTGCTTCAGCCGCCAGGCGCTGCGCCTTCTCGACCGCTTCCTCGATGCCGCCGACCATGTAGAAGGCGGCTTCCGGCAGGTGGTCGTAGTCGCCGGCGCAGAGGCCCTTGAAGCCCTTGATGGTGTCGGCGAGGTCGACCAGCTTGCCCGGCGAGCCGGTGAACACTTCGGCGACGAAGAACGGCTGCGACAGGAAGCGCTCGATCTTGCGGGCGCGGGCAACCGTCTGCTTGTCCTCTTCCGACAGCTCGTCCATGCCCAGGATCGCGATGATGTCCTGCAGCGACTTGTAGCGCTGCAGGATCGACTGCACCTGGCGGGCGACCTGGTAGTGCTCCTCGCCGACGACCATCGGGTCGAGCATGCGCGAGGTGGAGTCCAGCGGATCGACGGCCGGATAGATGCCCTTTTCCGAGATGGCGCGGTTGAGCACGGTGGTGGCGTCAAGGTGGGCGAAGGACGTCGCCGGCGCCGGGTCGGTCAGGTCGTCAGCCGGAACGTAGATCGCCTGCACCGAGGTGATCGAGCCCTTGGTCGTCGTCGTGATGCGCTCCTGCAGCGCGCCCATGTCGGTGGCCAGCGTCGGCTGGTAACCCACCGCCGACGGGATGCGGCCGAGCAGCGCCGACACTTCCGAGCCCGCCTGAGTGAAGCGGAAGATGTTGTCGACGAAGAACAGCACGTCCTGGCCCTGGTCGCCTAATATTTCCGCGACCAGGGCCAGGACGTGCTGTTC
>NZ_RZSC01000021.1:0-23458 GCF_003998155.1 Mesorhizobium sp. M1E.F.Ca.ET.063.01.1.1 | reverse complement strand
GTCCTAGTGGAAGGGAGGCCCTTATTTCCCACGGGTCCAGTTCTTTCTTGTGAACGTCGGAGCAGCGGCAGTTTAGCAAAGCAGGCGCTGGCCATCTGAAAACGCGATGGCATCGTCCGGGACATTATATTGGCGAATTGGCGATAGCTTGGCGCATACTTGCAGAGCGAAGAAACGCAAACCTGCGCCAAGGTCGCGTGAATACTCAAAATTGGGCTGAACAATGAGCGAAGCACCACATCTTTCGTTTGATCTCGATACGCCCGGCGTGAGCAGGGGGCATCTTGTTGTCCCGGGAGGTGCCGACCACGGAGTGCTTTCGCTCCCGGTCTTCAGTCTCAATAAAGGAGAGGGACCGCGCCTCCTTGTCACCGGCGGAAATCATGGCAATGAACTGGAAGGGCCACTTGTCGCGCGACGGCTTATTGAGTGGCTGCCAGAAGCGCAAACCTGTGGGAGGGTCATAGTCCTACCGGTGCTCAATCCATTGGCCGTGGAGGCATGGAGCCGCAATACTCCGCTCGACGGGTTGAATCTCAATCGCGTCTTTCCGGGGCGCGCCGACGGGTCAGCAACACAACGAATCGCGGATGCGGTTTCGCGCGTATTATTGCCAATGGCCGACACAGTATTTGATCTGCACAGCTTCGGACCAACCTGGGAGTTTCCACCGGCGGCCACGACGCACCCCATTGCCGATCCCGATCTCATGGCCAGGACGGTGAGAATGGCGGAAGCGTTCAAATTGCCTTTGACATTGGTCTGGCAACACAACGACACGGCTGGAATGTTCGATATCGTGGCCCAAAACCAAGGCAAGGTATTTGTTTGCGCTGAATTCGGCGGCGGCACGGTCGGCGCGGACAATCTCGCGGTCTACGAGGCTGGAGTACGCAACGCGCTCATCGCGCTCGGGCTGGTCGAGGGTAAAGCCGAGTGTCCAACGTTCCGTCAACAGAAGTCCACCCAAACACTCGAAACGCATCCGTCCGACGAGTTGAAATCGCCTGCACCGGGCATCTTCGAACCTCGCCGCTCGGTGTTGGATGAAGTGAAGCAGGGAGATATCATAGGCGTCCTGCATCCGATAGATTCGCTATCCACGAAGTCCATTGACATTCGCGCGCCAGGTCCATCCATTGTCTTAGGCATACGATCGGGGGCGCATGTCGACGGCAACGAAGAAGTAGCGCTCGTTGCGCGACCGCTGAAGATCTAAGTGTCGGATACGCATCGAACTCCTTAACTGCATGAGCAGGAAAAGGAGATAAGATGCCGGTGCCTCTTAGATTAGTGAGCTGGCTGTAAAGAAGCCCCACTGTGCGCGACGAAGTCTGCTTCGTCGGCGCAACAAACCTCTCGACGACGGCGCGCTATACCCATGTGGCAACAGGCACGATCGCCAGGACGCAGAGCCCCGCTCGACCGCTTGACGCTGGAGGTGGTGCCGCCCGCCTGAGCCCCAGCGATGCGCTCCGAGCGGGAGGTGGCGGATATCTTCCGTCGCCATGATCATGCCTATCGTATTGCCCATGACGGCCGTCTCGGCCGCGTCGAGCCTCGCGCCATGTCCGCGATCGAGCTCTGCCGGACTGCGGCGCTTGGCGGTCATGTCGAGGCCTGTGAGGACTGCTCACATGCCCGCGTCTCCTATAACTCCTGCCGCAACCGCCATTGTCCCAAGTGTCAGAGCGCGACGCGCGAACGATGGCTCGCCGACCGCCAGGCTGATCTGTTGCCGGTGCCTTACTTCCACGTCGTGTTCACGGTGCCGGCCGAAGTCGCCGAGATCGCCTTTCACAATGGGGCAGTCGTCTATGCCATCCTGTTCGACGCCGTCGCCGCAACGCTCAAGACCATCGCCGCCGATCCGCGGCACCTCGGCGGTAAGATCCGGTTCCTGGCCTTCTTCACACATGGGGCCAGGCGCTCACCGATCATCTCCAGGCGGCCTATGCGGGTGGGCGACTGCACTTCTCCGGCACGCCCGACGGGCTGGGTCAGGCCCATGCCTTCACGGCCGCGATCCGGCAGCTTCGTCGCAAGAACTGGATCGTCTATGCCAAGCCGCCGTTCGGCTCGCCCGAGCAAGTCCTCGCGTATCTCGGCCGCTATACCCACCGGCTATGGCTTCCTCGCCAATGGATGCCGCCGACCCGACTCGCCATCATCCGGCAACTCTGGTGGCGATGAAGCTCGCTCCGACCGCCGCAGCCGGCGAGACCACCAAGCTGCTCCCGCGCTTTGACCCAACGGTCTGACCCTGCTGTGGCGGCATTCTGCGCATCACCGCCAGGCTGGCGCGATGGCGCACTGGGCTGTGACGACCGCAGCTGGACACCTCATGACGACAGGATACCGCCCCAGCATCGATCGTGACAGCATCGCTGCATCAGCGTCGACGGACGCAATGACCACCCACATCATAATCTTCCCTGTGACTACTCAGACAGCCATCTCGGTCTTAGATGCGGCCGATATACAAACTGCATTTGACGGAAGGCGCTGGGCGATTGATTTTGATGAAGCGCTAAGTCGCCTCGCCAATAATTTGGGAACAACAGATGCACAGCGTTGAGACTTTCCGGGATTTGCAGGGCGAGGCCACCGAGTGGCGCCGCTACCTGCACCAGAATCCCGAGCTCGGTTATGGAGTACACAACACAGCTAGCTTCGTGGCCGAGAAACTAGCTTCATTCGGCATCAATCATATCGAAACGGGAATCGCGGAAACCGGTATTGTGGCAATCATTCAGGGCGAAGGCGGAGACGGACCGACGATCGGGCTGAGAGCCGACATGGACGCCCTGCCGATCCGAGAAGCCTCGAGCAAGCCCTGGTCTTCGCAGGTACCAGGCAAGATGCACGCGTGCGGCCACGACGGTCACACGGCTATGTTGCTGGGGGCGGCCAAATACCTGGCAAAGACGCGCAACTTCAAAGGCTCCGTTGCCTTGATTTTTCAGCCGGCGGAAGAAGATGGACTGGGCGGCCTAAGAATGGTCCAGGAAGGCATCTTGGAGCGGTTCGAGATTTCCCAGGTTTTTGGGATGCACAACTCGCCGGGCCTAGACGTTGGCAAGTTCGCGATTTGCGATGGCCCTGCCGCTGCCGCTCTTGACGAGTTCGACATTCTGGTGAAGGGCAGAGGGGGGCATGCAGCCAGTCCGCATCGGACTATCGATCCAATCGTTATTGCCGCACAAATCGTCCTCGGCCTCCAGACTTTGATCTCGCGGGGCACGGACCCGCTCGAGTCCCTCGTTATTTCTGTCACCAAGTTAGAAGCCGGCACGGCATACAACATTATACCAGAATCTGTTAAAATATCCGGGACCGTGCGGTCCCTCGCATCTGAGTTCAGAGAATATGCTGAACGACAGATCAGGAAATGCGCCGAGGGCATAGCGCAAGGATACAGCGCGGAAATTGAGTTCAAGCACCGGCGGCTCGAACCCTGCATGGTAAACCACACGGAAGCGACTAATGTGGCGATAAAGGCGGCATGCGGTCTCGTCGGATTTGAGTCCGTTAACGATAGGCTGCGACCCAGCATGGGAGGTGAGGATTTCGCTTACATGCTTGAGGCGCGGCCCGGATCTTACATTAACCTCGGCAATGGCCAGACCGCTGCATTGCACAACCCGGCGTATGACTTCAATGACGAAGCCCTGCCCTATGGCATCGGCTATTGGGTGAACCTGGTCGATACGACGCTGGCGGCCCGGGACTAAGGCCGTACGACTGAGTTGCGAAACAAGTAAAGAATCCTGTCCAGCGACGGGATATTGAGGAGGAACGAACAATGAGTATGTCAATAAACCGCAGACGTTTCATCCAAGGGGCATCCGGTATCGCGATAGGTGCGATGTCTTACCAGTCCCGCCGCGCTGCTGCTCAGTCCTCGGGCGAACTGAGGGTCGCTCTCAATGGTGGCGATTACGCAAAGGCGTGTATCGAAGCCTATGTAAAGCCTTTCGAAGCCGAGACGGGAATTACGGTGACCCCGATCGCTGAAGAAGTCCCCGAGTCCACGCTTGAGCTAATGGTGTCGACCAATAGCGTTTCGGTTGACGTGGTCCCCGTGTCTGCGTCCACAGCTGTCATAGCTCCTGAGAAGGGCCTCCTGGAGGAGATCGATTACTCCATCTACAAAAAGGACGAGGTGGATGCGATCATAGACTTCACCCGGACTCCGTATAGTGTTGGGTCGATCGTCTACGCGTTCTGTATGGTCTACAATACCGAGAAGTTCCCAGCTGGCAAACCGCGTCCGGCTACTTGGGCAGAATTTTGGGATGTCAGCAAATATCCCGGGGTTCGCACGTTGTCGTCCGGTGTGTACGGAGAGGCCGGCCCATGGGAGGAAGCTTTGCTGGCGGACGGTGTGCCTGCTGATGCCCTCTATCCGTTGGATATAGACCGAGCTTTCGCCAGCTTGGACAAGATTAAGCCGCATATCCGCAAATGGTTTGTTACCGGGTCCGAAAACCAGCAGTTGCTACACGATAAGGTTGTCGACCTTGCGCAATCCTACGACGGCCGGGCGATTGCATTGATGGATCAAGGCGCGCCTATTGAGGCCAATCGAAACCAACAAAAGGTGACTTGGGAAAGCTGGGGTATCCCAAAGGGCACCAAAAATCTGCAGAACGCACAGAAATTCATTGAATTCATCACCCGCGCCGACAGGCAGGCCGAATTTGCAAAGCTCATTCCTTATGGCCCGGCGAACCGAAATGCGTATAAACTGCTGCCAGACGATGTCGGACGAAAATTCGCCAGCCACCCTGATTACCTGAAGTCTAGCATAGTGATGGACTCCAAGTGGTACACTACGGCAGGATCAGACGGCGTGACAAACGTCGAGCGGCTTGTCCAGCGTTGGAACGAGTGGATTCTTCAGTGATCGCCGATCAATGAGTGTCTGGGGAAGGCGGCCAGACGGTCGCCTTCCTGACTGAGAAATGGCCTGACTAAGAAATGGATTGAGCCGCCTCGGCCGGCGCCCTGCTATGTCGAAGCAATGTGCCAAGCAGCCGTTTTCGTGTCGCGTGTTGGAGGATCAATCATGACCTTGCATCTCAAAAGCACTACCCTGCCAATGGCCAAGGATGAAGCATTGAAAATGAGTTCGGCTCAGGCGCAGATTGAGTTCTGCAACGTGACCAAGATGTATGGGGCGGTCGCTGCGGTCAAGGATTTGTCACTTGAGGTTCGTCGCGGCGAGTTTTTAACCATTCTAGGGCCAAGCGGTTCGGGCAAGACCACAGCGTTGATGCTGCTCGCCGGATTCGTAGAGCCTACTGAAGGAGACATCCTGATTGGTGGGAAGTCGGTCGCCTCGGTGCCGTCCTACCGGCGCGACCAGGGCATCGTCTTTCAGAGCTACGCACTGTTTCCGCACCTCACAGTGCGCCGGAATCTGGAATTCCCACTGGAAATGCGCGGCGTCAGGGCCGCCGAGAGGGCAACGCATGTCGATCGAATGCTTGAGCGCGTCCACCTTAAGGATTATGGCGGCCGGATGCCATCGCAACTAAGTGGGGGCCAACAGCAGCGCGTAGCGCTTGCGCGAGCGCTGATAGCCGATCCGCCGATCCTCCTGCTCGACGAGCCACTGGGCGCCCTTGACCGCAATCTTCGCGAGCAGATGCAGGGCGAGATCAAGAGCCTGCACCGAGAGTTTGCCAAAACCACTGTATGCGTCACGCACGACCAGGAGGAGGCGCTCACGCTGTCGGACCGCATCGTCGTTATGCGCGACGGTCGAATCGAGCAGAGCGATACACCAGAGGCTCTCTATGACCGGCCTGCGACCCAGTTCGTGGCGAATTTTTTGGGCGAGGCCAACATCCTCGAAGATTGCGGATTCAAAGTTGAATCCGATGCCATGCCGCCCTCGGGCACCCTTGCGATGCTTCGGCCAGAACGTATCTGCGTCGCCGCTCGCGCGGCTCCAATGCGAGCCGACTCTGACCAAAGACAGTCTATCGCCGGCACTGTCGCGGACATGACTTATGCCGGCCCGTTGCGGAAATACCTTGTGCGCGCCGGGAACAGTGTGCTGATTATTCGCGAACACGTTGGCGCCGGCCAACAGATCTTTCGAGCTGGCGATGAGGTACGCCTCGACTGGTTGCGCTCAGACGTTCGCTTTGTCAGTGCGTGAGGCGCCGAAAGGGGGAATCGGGATGAAGACGTTTCAGAAACTGGGCCGAATGCCCATAATGCTCACTGGCCCCGCCCTCGCCGTGCTGCTCGTCGTATTCGGCATTCCGATCATCCTGCTCTTCCTGACCAGCCTCAAAGCGCCGGCCTTCTCGCTCACCAACTACCAGTCGTTTTTCAGCCAGCCGGCGAATGTCCGTGTGCTTTACCAGACCCTCGAGATCAGCGGGTTAGCCACGGCAATCTGCCTCCTGGTCGGCTACCCTACGGCCTATCTGATCGTGGCGGCATCGAAGAGGCTGCGCATGGCTCTTATCCTGGTCGTCGTCATCCCCTACCTGACCAGTCTGCTAGCGCGCACCTATGCGTGGATCGTGATCCTCGGCGACAATGGCTTGATCAACAATCTGCTGCTTGAACTTGGACTGATCTCTAGTCCTCTCCAACTCATCTATAACCGCTTAGCCTTGTATATCGGTATGGTACACATCATGCTGCCGATGATGATCCTGGCGCTGGTTAGCGTCATGATGGGTATCGATAAGTCGCTCATGGCGGCTGCCCGTAGCATGGGCGCGCGGCCGTTCACCGCCTTCTGGCGGGTATTCTTCCCGCTCAGCATGCCGGGCGTGCGCAGCGGCTGTTTGTTGGTTTTTGTGATCTGCCTCGGCTTCTACATCACGCCCGCAGCCCTTGGCGGGTTGGGGGACGCCATGCTTTCCACCTTCATCGCGTCGCAGGTCCAGACTTTCTTTGACATGGGGCGTGTCGCCGCATCGGCCTTTATCCTCCTGGCGGTCGCTATCGTCGTGCTCTCGACGTTCGGGCTTGATCTTTCTGGTACACAGAGACGAGCGGCGCAACCTGCGCGGAAGTCTTGGGCCAATCGACTGCCGGTTTTTGGCGGGTTTAAACGCCATCTAGCAGACGAGATTTTTACTCCCCGTCGTGCGAAACGTTGGACGACGCAGCTCTACCAGGCCGGCAGTCAAAGCAGTTGGTCAAAGGTGGTCGGCATTATATTCCTCGTGTTGATCGTTTTCTACTTGCTGGTTCCAGAACTGCTCGTCGTCATCATGTCGTTTAGCGCGGGACAGTTTTTGGAATTTCCGCCCCCGGGCCTTTCGCTGCAGTGGTACCGCGCCTTCTTCGGCGATCCGTCTTGGTATGGCGCCGCCTGGACCAGCCTCCAGATCGGCATTGTGACTACTATCCTATCCACCATCCTCGGCACGCTTGCGGCTTATGGCCTCAACCGCAGTCTTCCGCGGCTGCGCAGTACCTTGACCATGGTGATCCTGACGCCGATCACCTTTCCGGTTATCGTCGTGGCAATAGCGACCTATCTCGGGCTGCTCAAACTCGGGCTGCTCGGCTCGATGACCGGCATCGTCTTAGCGCATACCATCGGTGCTATCGGCTATGTCGTCGTGATCGTGTCCGCCACGCTGGCGAATTTCGATTCCGCGCTGGAGCGGGCGGCCATGAGCATGGGGGCGAATCCGTTGCGGACTTTTATCAGGGTGACGTTGCCTTTGATCAGGCCCGGTATTATTGGTGGCGCCGTGTTCGCGTTTCTCGCCTCCTTCGACGAGGTCGTCGTCACATCGCTGGTAGCCGGGTTCTCGATCCGCACACTGCCATTGAAGATGTGGGAGAATATTCGCAACCAAATCGATCCTACAATTGCCGCCGTGTCGTCGCTGCTGATCCTCATCCCGGTAGTCTGTCTAATCGTCCTCTACGTCGCCGGGTGGCGATCGACGCCTAGCCTTCAGCGCGCGGGTACAGCAGCTGCGGCTTGAGATAGCGCCTTCAGTGTTAGAGGTGGGTAGACTGTAGCGTGAAGCCGCCCTTGATCCATGCATCAGGACAAGGAGTTAAGGCCTCAAATTCGGCTCTGCCGGCCGGGATGTCATTCGGGGCGATCTAGAGTGGCGGACGTTCAGATTGAATCAAGAGGGATTTCAGTGAGGCAGCGTTCGTGATTCACTTCCGGTAGGAGGTGATTTGCGATGCCCAAGCCCTATGTACGCCTCTGGCGAAGGCCGCCTTGCGGGAGGATGGCACGGTAGCGAGGCTGCGCTCTTAAGGTCGTCCTTACGAGCGTAGTTAGCAAGCACAGCATGAGCCATGTGACGTTACTGACCGGGCCGGAGCGGCGGCGTCGTTGGAGTGAAGAGGATCAGGGCCGGATACTGGCCGCGGCATTCGCGCCCGGGGTCACGGTGGCGGCGGTGGCGCGTCAGTACGATGTCGCGACCAGCCTGATCTATAAGTGGCGCCGCACGCTGAGAGCCCGCGAGACGGGCTTTGCCGAAGTTGTCGTGGCTCCCGATGAGCCTGTCGCCGTTTCGCGGCCGGCGGCGCCACCAGCGGTGATCGAGCTGGAGTTCGCCGGCAAGGTGCGGCTGCGGATTCCGCTGACCACACCGCCAACACTGGCGGCGGCGATGGTGAAGGCGCTGGGCGTTTCATGATCCGTATCCATCCGGCGGAGGCCGCCTTGCGTGATAGAGGGGGTTCGTCGGAGTCTCCGACCTTAAGTCTATGCTTAAGGTCGGAGGTCGATGAAGATTGAAGTTTTGGGTGCCGAACGGCGCCGGCGCTGGCGGCATGAGGACAAGATCCGAATCGTTGAGGAAAGCTTCGCGCCCGGTACTGTTGTTTGCGCCGTGGCGCGGTGGCACGAGAGTCGAAGGGTCGAGAAGTACGATTGTTTGGGTCATTGGATAAGACCTGAGGTTGGAAAAAGACACTGTACGGCAGCACTATCGTGAGGAAGCGGCTTTAGACTGCCGCAGTAGCGCTATGGAGGGCGTTATCAACTTAACTCGCGTTCAGGGATTTGCGGCATAGACCGATGTCATGAACACCGCAACCGTCAGCTACAAGCGCGATCGTGTCCCGCCGCAGATCATCGCCCATGCAGTCTGGCTCTACTACAGGTTCCCCTTGAGCCTGCGTCTGGTCGAGGAAATGCTGCTGGAGCGCGGGATCGTGGTTTCGTATCAGACAATCCGCCGGTGGGGCATCAAGTTCGGTCCGCATTACGCTCGCCGCTTGCGCCGCAAGCAGCACAGCCGAAACGATGTCTGGCGCCTGGACGAGGTCGTCATCACCATCGCCGGCAGGAAACACTGGTTGTGGCGCGCCGTCGACCAGGATGGCTATGTGCCTGACGAGATCGTCCAGAACCGCCGCAACACCAAAGCGGCCAAGCGCTTGCTGACGCGGCTGCTGAAGAAGCAACGCGTCGCGCCCGAAGCGCATGATAACCGACAAGCTGCGCTCCTATGGAGCAGCCAGGCGACAGGTGATGCCGGACGTCGAGCATCGGTCGCACAAGGGATTGAACAACCGGGCGGAGAATGCACATGTGCCGTGGCGAAAACGGGAGCGGGGATGATGCAAGGCTTCCGATCACCAGGAAGACTGCAACGCTTCGTTTCGATCTTCTCGGCTCTGCGCAATTCTTCGTCCCGCCCCGCTCAAAACGCTCCGCTCTCGCTACACATATTCACCGCCTGCAGGCCATGGCGGAATGGAAAGCCGTGGCCATGGTCAGCTGACATCAGCGGCCGCAGGTCTCAACGCGTGTATATCCAGACAACATGACATCGCCGTGGGGTGAGCTCACTTTGGTTATCTGAATCCTAGATGGCCGCAATATCGAAATTATGCTTTTCAACCCGGTGTGACGGCGCTCTTATTTCCACCACAACAAAAATAACAAAGGGGAACAATGATATGTTTAAGAATCCAGTGTCACGACGCAAATTCCTGAAAGATGCAGCGTCGGCTACGGCCATAGGTACTCTCGGCTCGTTGGTGGCAAACAGGGCGTATGCTGCGGACACAATCACGGCCACTGAATGGGGCGGAAGTTACATCGACCAGATCAAGCTAATCGCGGCCAAACAGTCGGATGTCAAGATTAACTGGCAACTGTATTCCGGCGGGGCTGCACTTATTCTGCCAAAGATCAAGGCTACATGGCCGAACCCTGGCATAGACCTTGTTGCGGGGTGGGATCTTTCGCTGCAGGCAATCGTCCGGGAAGGCTGGGCAGAGCCGGTCACGGCGGAGAAAGTGCCAAATTTGGCCGATATCCCGAAAAAGCTGCTGATCAAGGATGGTGCGGGGAACGTCATAAACATCCCCCGCACTATATCGTCGATCTTCTGGTACTATCGGGAAGATAATGCTCCATTTGAGATTACCAAGATTGATGACCTCTTGGACCCTCGGCTGGCAGGGAAAGTTTGTTTTCCGGCGCCGAACAACAACTCCAATCTGCAGATGGTTGGGCTCGCGCTTCACAAAGGTGGTGACGAGCGGAACATGGAGCCGGCTTGGGACTTCGTGAAAGAGCTGGCGCGCAGCGGAAATATCGGCCGCGTGGCTACCTCAGATAGTGATATAACCAGCTCCATCAGCTCCGGTGAAACTTGCATAAGCTTTATGGGCGGTAGCGGCGCGATTGAGATAGGGCGCGCCTTCAAGATCAAATACCTAACCAAAATGGATCCGGAGTCAGGATTTCGGACGTTCCTCTATCAGGAGGGATGGTGCGTACTCAAAGGAGAGCATGCTGACGCGGCGTTTAGATTCGCAAACTTTGCGATCAATGCGGAAAACAACGAGGAGTTCAATCGCGGCATTTTTGGCATCCCCGTCAATTTAAAAGCGAAAACGTCGGACGAAGTGAGGCCTATGGTTTTCAACAACGAGGAAATGGACCGGTATATCTACATTCCAGACTGGGCTTATGTTTCCGAGCAGGCCGATGCGTGGATGAAGCGATGGGAGCAGGAGGTCGTGCCACTTCTATAGGAGAAAATGCGCACACCGAAATGAAGCAAAAGCTGGGGATAGAGCATATGAAAATTACGAGAGCCAAAGTGCTACTGCTACTTCCCGCAGTGGCATCATTGGTCCTATTCCTTCTGCTGCCGATGTTGACGGTGTTTGATCAGAGCTTTCGCACCTTCGAGCCCGGTCGGATTGGCTCGAAGGAGGGAGCTTCGTTTACCACCGAGAACTATACAGAGCTCATTCTCCCGGTCTATGCGCGATATTTTATTCAGACCTATCTTATGGCCTTCTGTGCTGCAGCCCTAGCCACTCTCATTGCCTTTCCGATTGCATATTGCGTTGTCAGGCGTTCATCGCCGTTAGTCAGAAAGGCGGCGATTTCAGCCCTTATAGGTCTGATGTTCCTGAGCGCCCTGGTTCGTGTCTATTCAATTGATTTGACCTTCGGTTCCGTCGGGATATTTGGGCGGATCATGTCCGCCTTAGGGATCAATACCAATGGCTATCTCTACGTTGATTTCGTGGTCATCGTGGGGTTGCTCCACTACGCAATTCCAATGTCGATCCTGGTTTTGATCGGGGCCTTACAAAATCTCAACCCGCGCCTCGCAGAAGCGGCCCAGTCCCTTGGCGCATCGGCCGCCACAACTCATCTTACGATAACGTTGCCATTGTGCATCCGCGGACTTGTCTCCGCGTTGTTGGTATCGATGACGATTGGCGTGAGCGCCTTTGTTATCCCTTTGATTTTGGGCCGAGGACGGGTGCTATTTATATCAAATCTTATCTACAGCCGCTTTGACGAAGTTGCGAATTACCCGAGTGGCGCGGCAATCTCCATTCTTATGTTGGTTTTTTCTTTGGCCCTGATTTTTGTCATGTCCAGAATCGCCACATCATTTGATCGGCAGTAAAAGGATGGTCAGAAAGAGAAATGCAGATGTCCTGCTCGTTTTGTGCGTAAAGGCGATTATCGCGGGAACAGCGATGTTCCTCCTGTTCCCGGTGATTGTTACGGTGTCAATGGCATTCGATGCGCGCGATTTCATGGGCCCGTTTCCTCCTCCGAGCCTGTCGATGAAATGGTTCGACCGGCTTTTCGCTAATGCCTACTTGTTGTCCGGGTTCCAGACCAGCTTGCTGCTGGCAATTGCAACGACGGTCCTTGCGACGGCGATTGGCGCATCGGCGGCGGTGGCGATCAGCCGAATGTCCCCGCGATGGCGTGACGTAGCAACCACCATATTTCTGTCACCTCTTGTGATACCAGGGGTGATTATCGGGTTCGCCTTACTCTTGTTCTTCTCTGTTTTTGACCTCCTTCCGACCTTTACTAGACTGCTTGTCGGGCATTTGATTATTGCATTGCCATACACCATAAGAATGTCATTGATCGGACTTACTGGCATGAGTGAAACGCTGGGCGAGGCGGCGTTGAGCCTCGGCGCTAACGCGCGACAGGCATTCTTCACGATTACCTTGCCTCTCGCCAAGAGTGGCATTTCCGCTGGCGCGATTTTTGCATTTGCGTTCTCTATGGATGACGTCGCGATCAGTATATTTTTGTGTGACTACAATACGCATACGCTACCTGTTGCTTTGATCAGTTTAATGAGAGCGAAGTTGGATCTCACGATTGCGGCGGCCGCAGTCTTCTTAATGGGGCTGACCCTAGCTTTACTTATGGTGCTTGACCGCGTAATCGGCCTTGAGCGAGCAATCGGTCAAGGCATCTATAAGGCTTGATTCGAATGAATGTTCTGGAACTGAAAGACGTCACCAAAAGGTACGGCCAATTCACTGCCGTCGATGCCGTGTCTTTGAAGATCGAGAAGGGAAAGGTGCTTTCTCTTCTGGGGCCGAGCGGCTGCGGCAAGACAACTACTCTCCGCATCATTGCAGGTTTCACGTCGCCTGACCGCGGGACCGTGGAAATCTCCGGCGATAATGTTGGGCACTTGAAGCCCTATGAACGCAACGTCGGACTGCTATTCCAAGATTACGCGCTGTTTCCTCACATGACGGTGGCTCAGAATGTCGGCTACGGAATGCGGTATCGAGGAACGCCGAAATCCGAAATACCTTCTCGTGTCGAACAGATGATGTCGCTTGTTCAATTGGGGGGCATGGAGGCCAGATATCCGAGCCAGCTAAGCGGCGGACAGCAGCAGCGCGTCGCGCTTGCGCGAGCGCTTGCAACGGACCCCCAGATTGTTCTTTTGGACGAGCCTTTATCTGCACTTGATGCGAAGCTTCGCCTAGAACTGCGCATTGAGTTGAAAGAGATCCTTCGGTCGGTCGGGGCGACCACCATCGTTGTCACCCACGATCAGGAGGAGGCTCTCAGCTTGGGCGACGAAGTCGTCGTCATGCGGGGGGGGAAAATCGTTCAGCGTGGATCGCCGACGCAGATATACGCTGAGCCGACCGACAAATTCGTCGCCGAGTTCGTCGGGAGGTCCAACTGGTTTCATGGATCAAGGCGCGGCAGATCGAGTGAGGGCGTCAGCATCTATGTCACAAGCGAAGGAATTGAGATCCACGCAAGAACTCCGCCATCCAATCAATACGACCATGCTGATCTATGTGTCAGGCCGGAAAACATAACGCTCACGGGCGGGGCGGCGAGTGAAGTAGCTCAAGACGCAGAATGCAATGTCCTGGTGGGTGTTGTGCTCGACGTGGCACCTCTGGGCGCCGACATGCATGTGGTCGTCGAGCTTCCAGGGAGGGGCAGATTGCTGGCAGTCCGCAAGAATGTCGGGAGAACTCCGGGATTTGTAGCAGGACAACCCGTTCACGCCCATTTTTCAGCGTCAGATGTACTCTTGTTTCAGGCTGGCGGGCATATGTGAAGGCGGAGGAAGGTCGGTTGCAACTGAGTATTTTCTGTCGCGGGCACATGCTCCGGCATGCGGCTTGCAGGACCAACGGATCATGTCTTTGCTCGCAGTTAACGCATCCAGGCGAGCAATCAAGGAGATAATTTCTAATGAAAATAACTCGCATATCAGTTTTTGGGAAATTGACGCCTTGTCCACCGTACAGCCTATCGCGTGGTCGCACATGGACATCTTTCGAAAGCACCATTGTTGCAATCGAGACTGACGCGGCGATCGTCGGATGGGGCGAAGTCGCAACGATGGGAGGGAACTATCTGCCGGCGTTCGCAAAGGGCGCCATAGCGGCCATTGCCGAATTAGCTCCTCACCTCATTGGAGAAAATCCGCTCCAGACCGATCGAATCAACTATCTGATGGACCATTTCTTGTACGGCCACCCATACGGCAAATCACCAATCGACATGGCTTGTTGGGATATTCTCGGCAAAGCAACTGGAATGCCGCTGTGCGATCTTCTCGGCGGAAGGTTCGAAGGTGGATTAGATCTTATGTGCGACCCCCAGGGGTCAATTGAAGAGTTGTTGGCAGAGACCGCGGCTTTCCGTGAGAAGGGATACCGGCGTATGTCATTAAAGTTGGGCGGCGATGTCGCGCACGATGTGTCAAAAATGCGGGCAATATTTGAACATGCCCAACCGGGTGAGGAATACTACGCCGACTGCAACCGCGGTTGGACACGGGATCAAGCCCTACGAGTAATGCGACAAATTCGCGATCTTGACGTCTATATAGAGCAGCCTTGTTATTCATACGAGGACTGCCTCGCCGTGAGATGTCGGACGGATCATCCAATGATCCTCGACGAAATAGTTGACTCGCCTGAGATGGTGATGCGAATTATCGCCGATAGTGCAGCGGACTTGCTCAATATCAAAATCTCGAGAGTGGGCGGCCTGACAAAGGCCCGCCGCGCGCGCGATATGTGTGTGACGGCAGGAATTCCGATGACCATTCAAGATGTGGGGGGAAGCGGGATAGTACAGGGAGCGATTTTCGGTTTGGCGCAGTCCGTCCCGAAGGAGCTACGCCACTCTGTATACGACCCGCTATCACGCATCTTTACCGACGGATTTACGGATGCACCAATCCGGATGCAGGGGGGCGGAGCAGTGGTGGAAGCCTCGGATCGGCCCGGACTCGGCCAAGAACCCTTACCGGGCAGCCTCGGCGACCCAATAGCTGTTTACGGCGGCAGGGATTGATGGTGAGGTCATCTTTGACCTTTCTTGGCCGGCTCGATCCCCACGCTTGTCGGGACGTCATCTTAACTAAACGCTTTTAACTATGAGCGCCTGAATAGGGTGGCAAAACCTTATCCTTCAGCGGAACTGGGGACACGGCGGGCCAGCAGCGTGAAATGCCGACGCAAGCGTGTTCGACTTTAAGAGGCAACCGTCCGGTGAATCCGACACATCATCGCTGGATCCAATAGAGATGCCGAAGGCGATGTCGTGCAAGCGGATTATACCGCGGCAGACGGCCATGTTTGCGGGAGAGATAGCCGTCAAGCATGATGATTCGCGGCAGGTAAGCGGCGAATGTGCGCCGCTGGAGACGCGTTCGCGTTCGGGACGCGTCAATCTGGTCGAGCGCCGTGATCTCGGCGAAGGTGAGAACCCTGTCGGGCGCGGCGTCTGGCGTGGCGCGGGCCGACATGGTGACGAAGAATATGCGCCAGCTGATTACCGAGCTGAGGGCAATGAGCTTCGTGAGCCTCTCTGCGGTCTCGAGCCTCGCCTCCTCGGCAGGGCAGCCGGGACTTAGTAAATGTGGAACTGCTCCGCGTTCCAACGCCGGGCGTACCAGCCGAGCTTCTGGACCGCCGCGGAAAGATCGTCGATCGCAAGTTGGCTACCAGCTTCCAGTCGATGGGCCCCGAGCGGCGGATCCCCCTTTAGCGGTTGGATGTAAGTCAGAACCCTGCGGACTGCGGCGGTTCTGCTTGGCGACGGGCCGTAAGTATTGGGGGCGGCAAACTTTTACCTGCAGCCAAGTCGTCTTGTCCTGATCGACCGTAATGCGATGACGTCTCGCGCAAGGCTCCGCCGCAAGTTGGGCGAAAACGCGACGAGCAGGGTCATGTGGGCGGTATCAGCAAGTGTCTGCCAGCCTGTTCGTCTGAATACGCACGAGGAAGGAAGCTGGTACCAAGGTCCTGCGCGGTGCAAGAGCTTCTGTAATGGGCCCTTACTCGTCAAGTCCCTTCGAGTGATCATCACGCCGCTGGGATCATGCTTCTGTCCGTGGTCAGCACCAAGACTGCCACATCATGCCATCAGTTCCTTAAGCCGGCAGGTCAATCTAAGTCTAGGACGCGTGATTTGCCGAAGCTTTAACAGCACTACTCCCGACCTTGCCAAGCCCTCGTCCCAGCGACCTCGAAGAAGCAGCGCCGATGGCGGCCTGCCTCGCTGCCTTGTTCCTCCTTTACGCGGTGACGGTGTCCTTGCCCCAACGGAACTGACTGACATCAGCCAACATGCGGTGAAGAACGGTGGAGAGCTTGCAGGCCCAGTGCCGCCTTCGCCCGTTTCATGCCGCGCCGCTTCGCTACCTCCATCGCCCTGCGTTTCAGGGCCGAGAACCGCGTGGCGCGCGTCAGCATGATTGCGACGCTTCATAGAGCGCGGTTCGCACCATTCCATCGCCGACCTTGCTGATGCCACCGTCGATGTCGGTCTCGCGGGATTGACATTTTTGGGCGTCAGTCCGAAATACGCCCCAACGGTCCGGGATTTGGCAAACCGCCCGGCTCATCGACCGCCGAGCGATAGGTGAGCGCCACCAGGGCTCCGACACCCGGTGCGCTCATCAGCCGGTGACAGACAGGACGGCGCGGGCAATCTTCAGCATCGCGCGGTGCGGCCGGGTAAATCTGTTCCACAATACGGCCCGGGCCTGCAGCATCGCTCCGATCACCGTCGCAAGCATGTCATCGCCTTCGATGAGATCGCGAATGCGCGCCTCGAAACGCCCCCGGCTCACCTCGCCAACCTTGAGTCCGCGTATGCTGAGCTCGACGTCGAGCAGCTTGGCCTGCAACAGCTAGCGGCCGACCAGCAGGGCCTGCACGTCCTGGGCATCTGCAGATTTTACAGGACAGTGCCAGCCCATGCGCAGCAACTGGGCGATCCCGCGAGCATGCTTGCGACCGCCACCGGCATTGCCGCCTTCACATGCCATGTCTCCAGCACACCACCTCAAAGTCGGCGTCGACCAGACCCTCGCGCAACCACTGCGACAGTGGGCCCGCCACAAGGTCGACGCGGATGGCCGGCAATCCCAGATCGGCAAGTGTCCCTCGTTTGATGCGTGGGGCCGAGACAATCGGACCCCGTTCAACATCATCACTCTGAGGGACAGCCTCCTTCCTGGCTATGCGAGGAGCGCCAGCCCATTACGGCATCTAGTAGATATCCCTCTCCCGT
Source organism: Mesorhizobium sp. M1E.F.Ca.ET.063.01.1.1 (assembly GCF_003998155.1). Taxonomy (NCBI): domain Bacteria; kingdom Pseudomonadati; phylum Pseudomonadota; class Alphaproteobacteria; order Hyphomicrobiales; family Phyllobacteriaceae; genus Mesorhizobium; species Mesorhizobium sp. M1E.F.Ca.ET.063.01.1.1. The sequence goes on along the minus strand of NZ_RZSC01000021.1, from coordinate 6,138 downwards.
TCACCCGCATGCACGCACTACTCGGGCGCCAACGAGCGCGCACGTTCTACATATTTCGCGCGACAATTGCCGCATCCGACCGCCGTGCCGAACGAAGTTCTCTTGATCTTCCTATCGGCGCAGACTCGCACTTTCGCGTCGACTTGTGAATCGTATGTTAGAAACGCCCGTTGAATGGCAGCGGTTAAGCGGCCGTCCACCTTTCCACGGAGACCAGCTCAACGCGAGCGCATCCCAAGAGGCTACGCCTCCTGTCATCTGAAAACGCGATGGTACCGTTCGCGACTCTATGTTGGCGCATCCACCGCCGAGTGGCGCATACTTCACGGGTGTTTACATCTGCATCAGTCCCGTCAGCGCAGAGTTAAGTTGAGGCACTTTCTATGACGACCATGCTGCTTTCCGGACCGGCCTGATACAGGACGACTTCGTCTATTTTGGTGAACTGACAGCGACCGGGTTCACATGAATCCGCTATTTTTTGAACTGTCATTGATGCTCTGGGAGGGACAACACGGAATGCCAAACCTCGTCGATTCTGGCTCCCAGGGTCGCGCCGTCGCAAGACATGGCAGCGCGATGGAGCTTTCTGGCGTCGATGACGGACCCCTCACGCTGAAGCCATTCCGCGCAATCATACCCTTCCTCGACTGCGACACAGGGCTCTTTCCGTTCCGGGCATCGCAATCTCCGAACACTCCCGTATCATCGAGCAAGGTGCGGAAACCTTCTGCAACTTGGCCCGCCTCTTCTTCGTCAAAATAAGGGAACCGTATGCGCGGCTATTCGGGTTTTTCCATCCTGCGCAATGGGCTCGCCGGCCAAAGGTACTGGCCGCGCGTCTGGCAGGCGCCCGATCCGAAGCCGGCCTACGATGTTGTCATCGTGGGCGGCGGCGGGCACGGGCTGGCGACCGCTTTCTATCTCGCCGAGAACCACGGCATCCGCAACGTCGCCCTGCTTGAAAAGGGCTATATCGGCGGCGGCAATGTCGGCCGCAACACCACTGTCATTCGCTCCAACTACTTGCTCGATGGTAACACCCAGTTCTACGAATTCTCTATGAAGCTCTGGGAAGGCATGTCGCAGGCGCTGAATTTCAATGTCATGTTCTCGCAGCGCGGCATGCTCATCACCGCCCATTCGACCGACCAGCTCGATGGCTTCGGCCACCGCGCCAACATCATGCGGCTGAACGGCATCGACGCCGACATTCTCGACCGCGACGAGGTGCGGCGGCTCGTCCCCTACCTCGATTTTTCTGAAACGGCGCGTTCCCCGATCCATGGCGCGATCTTGCAGGGCCGCGCCGGCACGGCGCGTCATGACGCCGTCGCCTGGGGCTACGCGCGCGCCGCCGACGCCCATGGCGTCGCCATCATCCAGGGCTGCGAGGTGACGGGTTTCGTCCGTGACGGCGAGCGCATCGTCGGCGTGGAGACGACGAGGGGCCGGATTGGGGCCGGGAAAGTAGGGCTTGCGGTGGCGGGTCACACATCGGTCCTCGGCCGGAAGGCGGGCCTCGAACTGCCGATCGAGAGCCATGTCCTGCAGGCTTTCGTGACGGAGCCGATCAAGCCCTTGGTCCACCAGATCGTGGCCCACGGCACCGAGCATTTCTACGTCAGCCAGTCCGACAAGGGTGGGCTGGTCTTCGGCGGCGGTCTCGACGGCTATAATTCTTATGCTCAGCGCGGCAATCTCGGGATGGTCCGCGAAGTTGCGGAGGCGGCAGTCGCGCTGATGCCCTGCATTTCTCGCCTGCGCATTTTGCGCCACTGGGGCGGGGTGATGGACATGACGCCGGACGCCAGCCCCATCATCTGCCCAACGCCAGTCGACGGGCTCTATCTAAACGGTGGCTGGTGCTATGGCGGCTTCAAGGCCACCCCGGCCTCAGGATGGTGCTTCGCGCATACCATCGCCACCGGAAAGGCGCATCCGCTCAGTGCCGGCTACGCCCTTGATCGCTTTCGCACCGGACGCACGATCGACGAGTTCGGCGTCGGCCCGTTCGCCTGGCTGCAATAACCGAGAGACCCAAGATCATGCTACGGATCGAATGTCCCTACTGCGGTACGCGCGACCACGACGAGTTCCGCTACGGCGGCGATGCGTCCGCCCTCCGTCCTTCCCACGACAACGCGGATTTCGAGGCCTGGTACCGTTACGTCTTCGTGCGCGAGAACCCGGCCGGACCGCATCGCGAGTATTGGCAGCACGTGATGGGGTGCCGTCAATGGTTGGTGGTCAGGCGCGATACACGCAATCACGAGATCACCTCGGTCCGCTCCGCGCGGGAGGCGCGCGCATGAGGCGGCTTCACGAAGGCGGGCGGATCGACCGATCGCAACGGATCGATTTCACCTTTGACGGCAAGGCTTTAGCCGGTTTCCGAGGCGATACGCTCGCTTCGGCGCTGCTGGCGAACGGAATCGGTCTGGTCGGCCGCAGCTTCAAGTACCACCGGCCGCGCGGGATCTATTCTGCCGGGCCGGAAGAGCCGAACGCTCTCGTGACGGTGGGGACGGCCGGTCGCCGCGAGCCGAACCTGCCGGCGACCACGGTGGAACTGGCCGACGGGCTGGTTGCCGAGAGCCAGAACCGCTGGCCGTCGTTGAAGTTCGACATCCAAAGCGTCAACGGACTGTTCGCACCGTTTCTGTCGGCCGGTTTTTACTACAAGACCTTCATGGGCCCGACGCGGCGGGCATGGATGTTCTATGAGCATTTCATCCGCAAGGCCGCGGGGCTCGGCCGAGCGGGCGAGGAGCCCGACCCGGATCGCTACGAGGTGCGCCATCTTTTCGCCGACGTGGCGGTGATCGGGGCCGGACCGGCGGGGCTGTCAGCGGCACTGGCGGCGGGCGAGGCGGGCGCCAGGGTGGTCCTCGTAGAGCAGGATTTTTTGGCTGGCGGTACGCTTTTGTCGGAACCGGCGGACGGCGAGGCCCGGGCCTGGCTTTCCGTAACGCTCGCACGGCTCGCCGACATGCCGAATGTTTCGATGATGACGCGCACCACCGCGTTCGGTGCCTATGACAGCAATGTGCTCGGGCTCGTGGAGCGGCACGGCTCAGCAACCACCGATCCGGCGAAAGGCGAGGCGCGCCAGATAATGGCGCTTTTGCGGGCGAAAACGATCGTCTACGCTACGGGATCGATCGAGCGGCCGCTTACCTTCGCCAACAATGACCGGCCCGGCATCATGCTGGCCTCCGCGGCGCGGACCTATCTGAACCGCTTTGCCGTACTTGCGGGTACGAGCGTGATGGTCGCAACCGACAACGACAGCGCCTATTCCGCAGCCTTTGATCTTGCGGCAGCCGGGGCCGAAGTGACGATAGCCGACAGACGCGCGGAGCCGACACATGAACTTTTGGAACAGGCGCGCCACTGGGGCATTGCCGTCCGCGGGAAATCGCTGATCTCCAATGCTTTGGGGCGTTATGCCGTACGCGCTGTTACGCTTTCCGAACCGGGCGGTACGTTTACGCTGGAATGCGATTTGGTCGCGGTCTCGGGCGGTTGGTCGCCGACGGTGCATCTGACCTCCCATCTTGGGGTAAGGCCGGTATATCGCGAAGACATAAACGCTTTCGTTCCCGGAAAGCTCGGAGCGGGGCAATTCGTGGCTGGCGCTATGACAGGAGGCTTCATCACAGCCGGCGCCATCGAGGAGGGGCATCGCGCGGGGGCAGAGGCAGCTGCGTTCTGCGGCGCAACGAAATCAGTCCAGCCGCCCTTTAGCCTCGACGACGCTGGACCTAATGATAGCCCGCTCGTCGCGCCTCACTCCGTGGGGGGAAAGGATGGTAGCCAGGCTAGGCGGCCGGAGCGCAGTTTCCCCCTTCGATCGGCGCAGAGGGGGTTCGGGAACCCAAAGGCGGAACTTAACAAAGGCAAGGCCTTTATCGACCTGCAGATGGACGTAACGGTAAGCGATGTCGCGCTGGCGCATCGTGAGGGGTATGAGTCGGTCGAGCATCTGAAGCGCTATACGACGCTTGGGATGGGCACCGATCAGGGCAAGACAAGCAATCTCAGCGCGATTTCCGCCATGGCCGGTCTGCGCGGGATGGCGGTTCCGGACGTTGGCACGACTACATTTCGGCCTCCCTATACCCCAGTTGCCGTTGGTGCGTTGGCTGGGCGCAGCCAGAGCCATCTTTACAAGCCGTTCCGGCGCACGCCAATGCATGACTGGCATGTCGCCAACGGCGCGCAGCTGCTGGAGACGGGCGTCTGGATGCGGCCCTGGTTCTACCTTGCTTCCGGCCGTGATGTTGACGAGGCCTATCTCGCGGAAATGCGAATGGTGCGCGAGGCTGCCGGCCTCATGGACATTTCCACGCTCGGCAAGATTGACATCCAGGGGCCGGACGCGGCTGAATTCCTCGACCGTGTCTACGTCAACGGGTTTGCCAAGCTGCCGATCGGTCGCGCGCGTTACGGCGTCATGTTGCGTGACGATGGCATCGTCTTCGACGACGGCACTACGACGCGGCTCGGCGAGGGACACTTTTTTATGACGACATCAACCGCGAAGAGCGCGGACGTGATGTCTCGGCTAGAATTCCTGCTCGATACCGCGTGGCTCGACCTACGCGTTTCGGTGACTTCGGTTACTGACGAATGGGCGGCGATGTCGGTGGCGGGTCCAAAGAGCCGGGAGATCCTCGCCGCCGCGTTTCCCGATCTGGACGTTTCCAATGAAGCTTTGCCGCATATGTGTCTTCTTGAAGGTCGATATAGGGACAAGCCCCTGCGCATCATTCGTCTCAGCTTTTCGGGCGAGCGGGCTTACGAGATCTATGTCGGTGCTAGCGTCGGCAAGGAAATGTGGTGCCGGTTGATCGAGGCCGGCACGCCGTTCGGCCAGAAGCCTTACGGGGTCGAGGCTCTTGGCGCCTTGCGCGTCGAGAAAGGCCATGTCGCTGGGCCGGAGATCGACGGCAGGACGACGCTCGACGACCTCGGTCTCATCCGCATGGCGGGCAAGCGCAGCGGCTATGTAGGCGATATGCTTAGCCGCCGTGAAGCTCTCAGTGACCCGGCGAGGCCGCGGCTGGTCGGGCTATGCTGCCTTGAGCCGGGCAAGAGGTTGAGCGGAGGCGCTATTCTATTCAGGCCTGGCGAGCGGATGCACGGCCATGGTCTCGGCCGCATCACCTCGGTGACCTACAGCCCCACGCTCGACGCCTCGGTTGGGCTCGCTTTGATTGCCCGAAATGCCGCGGAGGAGGGCACTGAGATCGTCGCTGCCTATCCCATGAAGGGCCAGACGGTCCGGGCCCGAATAGTCTCGCCTATTTTCCTCGACCCGAAGGGAGAGCGGTTCCATGGCTGATGGTTCGAACATGGGCGGCTTTGAGATGGCGGCCTATGACTGCTCGATCCTGCAATTCGAGGGTTGGGACGGCGCGATGGCACAATTTGAGGTGGTACTGAATAGGATGCTGGGCGGGCCTCTGCCGAACAAGGTCGGCGACACTGCTCGTCATGACGATGGGCTCGTCGTTCGGATAGCGCCGCGTCGGTTTTGGCTGCTTTGCGGCGGCTCGCCGCCTGTTATCGACGTCGACGCGGAACTTGGCTGCGCACTCCCGCTCGGCGAGGGCAGGATTCGGCTCCGTCTGTCCGGCAGGGGCCTCAAACAGGTGCTGGAGCGGTGTGTCGCGGCGGATTGGGAGACACTGGGAGATGGACGGGCAGTCCAGACGGGTCTCGATCGTATGCCGGTTCTGCTGCTGCGCAGGAGCGGGTTCGAATGCGACCTCCTCGTCCCGCGCAGCCTCAGCAAGGGCCTGATGGAGTGGATTGCCGACGCCTCCGCGACCGGTACCTGGCTTACCGCCTCGAACCGGGCGACTGGGCTGCCCACCTAGCCAATGAACAATCGGGGTTCAAGGCGCCTTTGAAGAAGGCAACCAATTGATTGCTTGGTGCAATCGATATTCACCAAAATAGGAGGAAGCTGCTCATGCCCGCATCTATTCAACAGGAACGCATGCCTGCATTTAGTCAACAGGAATACCGCGAGCGCACTGCTCGGCTGCGACAGCAAATGGCGGCGCGCGGAATGGATGCGCTGCTTGTCATGAACGAGAATAATATGAACTACCTCACTGGCTATGA
>NZ_RZSC01000219.1:0-8427 GCF_003998155.1 Mesorhizobium sp. M1E.F.Ca.ET.063.01.1.1 | reverse complement strand
TTGCAAGTGAAGATGCCGGAAAGCTGGCTTGCCTGGAATATCCAGTTTTGAAGGTTTTTGGTGGTCCAGTTGCAACAGGACGGCGTCGCGCGCCGGATCATCGCGGCGATCAAGGCGCAGATCCACAGCGGCGCCTACCGGTCCGGCGACCGGCTGCCGTCTACGCGGGCCTTCGCCGCCGAATGGGGCGCGTCGCGCACCACGGTGACGGCCGCCTATAACCAGCTCGACGCAGAAGGCTATCTGATCATCCGGCAAGGGGCACGCGCGATCGTTGCTCCAGGGCTGGAAAGGGCGTCAGGGGAGGCGCCCATCACGGCTGCTCAGCCCCGCAGTCTCTCGGCATTCGCGCGCCGACTGCTGGCCCTGCCGCCGCCGGTGGAACAGCAGCCGGCCAAGGTCGCCGATTTCCGCTATGGCGACCTGTCCGGAGCGGACTTCCCGGTGCTGGCGTGGCGCCGGGCCTCGACCAAGGCCATTCTGCGGCGCGCCGCGCGGCTGCGCTATGGCGACCCTCAGGGGTCTTCCGCTCTGCGCAACGCGCTTCAGGCCTATCTCTGGCGCGCCCGCGGCATCAGTTGCACGCCGGACCGGATCATCATCGTCAACGGCTCGCAGCAAGGGCTCGACCTGTGCGCGCGGCTGCTGCTCGATCCAGGCGATCCGTTCGTGATCGAGAATCCGGGCTATGTACTCGCCCGCCATGCCTTTGTGGCGGCGGGCGGCATTGCCGTGCCGGTTGCGGTCGACGCGGACGGGCTGAGGACGGATGCGCTGCCGCCGGCCCGCCTGGCTTACGTGACGCCGTCGCATCAGTTCCCGCTCGGCGGCGTGCTTTCGGCGACACGGCGGCGTTCCCTCCTGGCCTGGGCCAAGGCGACAGGCGCCACCATTGTCGAGGACGATTATGACGGCGAATACCGCCACGACATCGCGCCAATCCCACCGCTGCAGACGCTGGACGCTGACTCGGTCATCTATGCCGGCACATTCTCCAAGACACTCTCGCCCACTTTGAGGCTCGGCTATCTCGTCGTGCCCGCCAGCCTGCGCCGGGCGTTCAGCGAGGCGAAGCGCCTGACCGACCGGCATGCTCCGCTGCTGGAACAGGACGCGTTGGCGGACCTGTTGACCCGCGGCGCCTATGAGCGCCACGTCCGCAGCATCCGCAGAAAAAACACCGAGCGCAGACAGGTCCTGCTGCAAGCGCTGACCGATCATCTGGGGACAAGCGTTTCTGTCGCAGGGGCAGAAACCGGACTGCATGTCGTTGCCTGGATGAACGGCATCGCCGCCGAGCGCGAGCCGGCGATCATCGCGGCGGCACGCGCCGCCGGAATCGGCCTCTATCCCGTGTCACCGCTCTATGACTCGAGCGGGCCGCGACCGGGAACGGCCGGCTTCATTCTGGGTTACGCCGGGCCCGACACGGAGGCGCTGCGGCGGGGCATCGCGGTGCTGGCAGCCATACTCGCCGAGCACCGCTGACGAGCCGGCAGCCCTGAATGTCTTGTCGGTAATCTCTTCGATCGGACGCGACTGGGCTAAGCGATGTGGCTCTTTTGCTAAAACAGCAAGCCCAGGGCACACATTGCAAATGCCGCATCTGCCTGTAAACTTCGCCAGCGAGAAGCTGCGGATAGGTGGATGTCTCGTCAGCCGGTACCGACATGTTTGCAGGGCACAACCCCTATCTGGTCGCGCTCTCGGTGGTGATCGCGATCCTGGGAGGATACACAGGTTTCGGGTTGGCAGCCCGCGTGCGCGGCACGCCTGGTGCGAGCCGTCGCGTTTTGCTGGCCGGCGCGGCCTTCTTCCTCGCTGTCGGGATCTGGACCATGCACTTTATTGGCGTGCTGGCCGCGCCATTGCCCGAAGGCACCGTCTATCTCGTTCTGCCCACCATCGTTTCATTTCTGATCTGCGCGCTTGTCGTCGGCGTCTCGCTGTTCTTCGTTTCCATCGGCGAGCCCTCCGGCAGCCGCATCATCGCCTCGGCGCTGCTGCTCGGCACCGGGATCGTCTCGATGCATTATGTCGGCATCCACGGGCTTGCCGGTCCGTTCCACATCCATCACGACAATAGGATGATACTGGTCGCGACGCTGATCGCCGTCGGCACCGCCTATGGAGGGCTGCGGATTCTCCTTGCCCGGCAAGGAGGCATGCGGCTCGCGCTCAGCGCCGTTGCCTTCGGCTTTGCCGTATCGGGGATGCACTACACCGCCATGTATGGCATGCAATTGATGCCCTCGGCAGGTGACGGCATGGATGGTCTCACTGCTTCGCCGCAGATCCTGGCGTTGATCGTATCGCTGCTCTCCTTCCTTGTCGTCGCCGGGTTCCTGCTCTTCCTGGTGCCGGAATCGCAGCAACGCGCCACCGCGACCTCACCCGAATGGCTGGGTGAGCCTCATGCCATGGATACCAGCCAGGAGCAGCCGGGCGATGACGATGCGCTGGGCTCACCAGCAAAGCGACCGCTGCCGCTGCATGGCCTCGGGCGACCGCCGCTGCCGCTGGTAACGCGCTTGCCCGTCGAAGGCGTCGACGGCACGCATTTCGTCGAGGCCGAAGAGATTCGTAGCATTCGCGCCGACGCCCACTACGCGCTCGTCCACGACGGAACCCGCGAGCGCATGAGCCCGTGGTCGATCTCGGAAGCGGAATCCCAGCTCGACCCGTCACGCTTCATGCGTGTTCACCGCAGCCACATCATCTCAGTCCCGCATGTCGTCCTGATCCGCAAGGAGGGTGACGGCGCGGTCGTCGAGCTTGACGGCCCGGCGCCGCATCTGGTGCCGGTAAGCCGCGCCCGCGTCGCTGAGCTCAGGGCGCGGCTGGGCCTTCTCAAGCGAAATGCCCGGGGCACGGCGCTGCCCAAGGAAGGTCAGTCGGCCTGACGCATTTCGTGCGGAAAAAGCCGCGCTTCGTGTGAAATCCGACCTTTCGTGACCCATTCGTCCGGCCTGCCTTGAAGCCGGCAGCGCCGCGCAGCAGCCTTCCCCCAAAACAGCCCAAGTTCGATCCCGATCCCAAAAGGATCCCGAGCGGTAAGGGCCAAGAGGAGGAAACATGATCCCGGGACCATTCACCTATCATCGGCCGGATTCGGTCGCCGACGCCGTCAAGCTGCTCGTCAAACTGGGCGACGAAGCGCGAGCGCTGGCCGGCGGTCACAGTCTCATTCCGATGATGAAGCTCAGGCTCGCAACGCCCGACCATCTCGTCGACCTCGCCGGCATCGATGTCTTGAAACGGATCGCACGCGATGGCGACCGGATCGTCATCGGCGCCATGACCACCCAGCATGAACTGCTGGCGTCCGAGACGATCGCATCCGCTCTCCCGATCCTGCGTGAGGCCGCCCTGCTGATCGCCGACCCGCAGGTGCGCTACCGTGGCACCGTCGGCGGCAATGTCGCCAACGGGGATCCCGGCAACGACATGCCGGCCCTGATGTTGACGCTTGGTGCGGACTATACGCTGCAGGGGCCTGACGGCAGCCGCTCGGTCGCGGCGAGCGAGTTCTATCAAGGCGCCTATTTTACCGCCCTGGAGCCTAGCGAGATTCTCACCTCGGTCTCGATTCCCGTGCCGCCGGCCGGCCATGGCTACGCCTACGAGAAGCTGAAGCGCAAGATCGGCGACTACGCGACCGCAGCCGCTGCCGTGGTGCTGACCATGGCTGGCGGCAAGGTCGCGACCTGCTCGATCGGCCTCACCAATCTCGCCGAGACGGCGCTGCTGGCGGAGGGCGCGGCTCAGGCCGTCATCGGCGCGACGCTCGACGACGCGTCGCTCAAAAAGGCGGCCGAGGCGGCCAGGGCAATCATGAGCCCGGCCGGGGACGGGCGCGGGCCGCCGGAATACCGCAAGCATGTCGGCGGCATCATGGTCGAGCGGGCGTTGAAGCGCGCCGCCGCCGTCGCTCGCTAGGGAGGCATCGATGGTTCAGTCAAAGAAAATCCAGATCAGCATGACGGTGAACGGCCAGGCGGTCGACGGATTGGTCGAGCCGCGCACGCTGCTCATCCATTTCATCCGCGAGAACCTGCAACTCACCGGTCCGCATATCGGCTGTGAGACGACCCATTGCGGCGCCTGCACGGTCGACATGAACGGCATGTCGGTGAAGAGCTGCACCGTCTTCGCGGTCCAGGCTGAAGGCGCCGAGATCACCACGATCGAGGGTATGGCTAACCCCGACGGCACGCTGTCGGCGCTGCAGGAAGGCTTCCGCATGATGCACGGGCTGCAATGCGGCTTCTGCACGCCGGGCATGATCACCCGCGCGCATCGCCTGCTGCAGGAGAACCCGAACCCGACCGAGGAAGAAATCCGCTTCGGCATCGCCGGCAATCTCTGCCGCTGCACCGGTTACCAGAACATCGTCAGGGCGATCCAATACGCCGCCGCCAAGTTGAATGGCACCGAATTCAAGGAGGCCGCAGAATGAACGACATGTCTCTCACGCGCGAAGAGCGCGAGGCCAAACTCGAAGGAATGGGCTGCAAGAGGAAGCGGGTCGAGGACATCCGCTTCACGCAGGGCAAGGGCAACTATGTCGACGACGTCAAGCTGCCCGGTATGCTGCATGGCGACTTCGTGCGCTCGCCGCACGCGCATGCAAGGGTCAAGTCGATCAACCCGGAAAAGGCGCTCAAGGTACCGGGCGTGCTGGCGGTCATCACCGCGGAGACGCTGAAGACGGTGAACCTCGCCTGGATGCCGACGCTTGCCGGCGACGTGCAGATGGTGCTGGCCGACGGCAAGGTGCTGTTCCAGAACCAGGAGGTCGCCTTCGTGGTCGCCATCGACCGCTATGCCGCCGACGACGGCGTCGCGGCGGTCGAGGTCGAATATGAGCCGCTGCCCGTGCTCGTCGACCCATTCAAGGCGCTCGATCCGGATGCGCCGCTGCTGCGCGAGGACATCAAGGACAAGAAGGACGGCGCGCATGGACCGCGCAAGCATCACAACCACATTTTCGAATGGACGGTCGGCGATCGGGAACTGACGGATGCCGCCTTCAACAAGGCGGAGGTGACGATCAAGGAGGTGATCTCCTATCACCGCACGCATCCGTCGCCGCTGGAGACCTGCCAGTGCGTCTGCTCCTTCGACAAGGTGAAGGGCGAGCTGACCATCTGGGGCACGTTCCAGGCGCCGCACGTGATCCGCACCGTCGTGTCGCTGATCGCCAAGCTGCCGGAGCAGAAGATCCACGTGATCGCGCCCGACATCGGCGGCGGCTTCGGCAACAAGGTCGGCGCCTATCCCGGCTATATCTGCGCTGCGGTCGCCTCGATCGTCACCGGCAAGCCGGTGAAGTGGGTCGAGGACCGCATCGAGAATCTCACCGCCACATCCTTTGCGCGCGACTACCACATGACGACCGAGATCGCCGCGACCAGGGACGGCAAGGTCACCGGCTTGCGCGTCCATGTGCTCGCCGACCACGGCGCGTTCGATGCCTGCGCCGATCCGTCGAAATGGCCGGCCGGCTTCTTCAACATCGTCACCGGATCCTACGACTTCCCCGTCGCCCACCTTGCGGTGGACGGCATCTACACCAACAAGGCGCCGGGTGGCGTCGCCTATCGCTGCTCGTTCCGGGTGACGGAAGCCGCCTACTGCATCGAGCGGGCCATGGACATACTGGCGCAGAAGCTCGGCATGGATCCCGCGGAGCTCAGGCTGAAGAATTTCGTCAAGCCCGAGCAGTTCCCGTACCACTCCGCGCTCGGCTGGGAGTACGACTCCGGCGACTATCACACCGCCATGCGCAAGGCGATGGAGAGCGTCCAGTATGCCGAGCTGCGCTCGGAGCAGGCGGCAAAGCGTGAAGCCTTCAAGCGCGGCGAAACGCGCGAGATCATGGGCATCGGCGTGTCCTTCTTCACCGAGATCGTCGGCGCCGGTCCGTCGAAGAACTGCGACATCCTCGGCATCGCCATGTTCGATTCCTGCGAAATCCGCCTTCATCCGACAGGCGCCGGCATCGCGCGCATGGGCACGAAGTCGCAAGGGCAGGGCCACGAGACGACTTGGGCGCAGATCATCGCGACCGAGATCGGCATCCCGGCCGACAACATCATGGTCGAAGAAGGCAACACCGACACCGCTCCCTATGGGCTGGGCACCTATGGCTCGCGCTCGACGCCGGTGGCGGGTGCGGCGATCGCCATGGCCGCGCGCAAGATCAAGGCCAAGGCGCAGATGATTGCCGCCTACAAGCTCGAGGTCCATGAGGACGACCTCGAATGGGACATCGACGGCTTCCGCGTGAAGGGCCTGCCGGAGAAATTCCTCGGCATGAAGGATATCTGCTGGATCGCCTACAACTCGCCGCCGCCCGGCATGGAGCCGGGGCTGGAAGCGGTGAGCTACTACGATCCGCCCAACATGACCTATCCGTTCGGCGCCTACATTTGCGTGATGGACATCGACGTCGACACGGGCGTCTACAAGGTCCGCCGCTTCTACGCGCTCGACGATTGCGGCACGCGCATCAACCCGATGATCATCGAGGGCCAGGTGCATGGCGGGCTGACGGAAGCATTCGCCATCGCGATGGGCCAGGAGATCCATTACGACGAGAGCGGCAACGTCACCACCGGCTCGTTCATGGACTTCTTCATCCCGACCGCGGTCGAGACGCCGAAGTGGGAGACCGACTACACGGTGACGCCTTCGCCGCACCATCCGATCGGCGCCAAGGGTGTCGGCGAAAGCCCGAATGTCGGCGGCGTGCCCTGCTTCTCCAATGCCGTCAACGACGCCTTCTCCTTCCTTGGCTCCACGCACATCCAGATGCCCCACGACTACTGGCGCAACTGGAAGGCCGCAAAGGACCTGGGGGCGGTGGGTTAGGAAGGGACGGTGAAGGAGCGTCGGTCCATGGGCTCGTTCTCCCGCGACGCGGTTGCCGGCCGCCTTGCCGAGGCTGGCTATATCGCCGATGCAGAGCTTGCCAGCGCGCTCGCGATCCAGTGGATGCTGCAGCGTCCGCTGCTGATCGAGGGTGAGGCGGGCGTCGGCAAGACGGAGGTCGCCAAGGCTCTTGCCTCGGTCCACGGCACCGAACTCATCCGCCTGCAATGCTACGAGGGCCTCGACCAGTCGGCCGCGCTCTATGAATGGAACTACCAGCGGCAGCTGCTGGCCATCGAGGCGCACAAGGGCAGCAGCGATCCGGACAGGATCGAGGACGAGGTCTTCTCCGAACGCTATCTCCTAGAGCGCCCGCTGTTGGCGGCGATCCGCCGCCGGACGCCTCCAGTGCTGCTGATCGACGAGATCGATCGCGCCGATGAAGAGTTCGAGGCTTTTCTCCTCGAGCTGCTCTCCGACTGGCAGGTTTCGATTCCCGAACTCGGCACGGTGAAGGCTGAGGCCATACCGCATGTGCTTTTGACGTCGAACGGCACGCGCGAGCTGTCCGACGCGCTGCGCCGCCGCTGTCTCTACCACTATCTCGACTATCCGGATGTCGAGCGCGAGGCGCGCATCATCATGGCGCGCATCCCGCGCGCCGGCGCGACGCTCTCGCTGCAGATCGCGCGCATGGTCGAGGCCATCCGCAAGGAGGACCTGCGCAAGGTGCCGGGCGTCGCCGAAACGCTCGATTGGGCGGCAGCGCTTGTCGGCCTCGAAGTCGAAAACTTGCACGACCGGCCGGAGATCGTGCACGAAACGCTGATGTGCCTGCTCAAGACGCGCGAGGATTCCGCGCGCATGGCTCGTGCCGTCACCGACCGGCTGCTGGGGAAAGTGGCATGAGCTGTTGCGGCGCCCCTCTCTCACAGGAAGAACTGGATGATGTCTCGCGCCTGGTGTCGCAGCGGCTCGGCGCCTTCCTGAAGACCTTGCGCGGGGCTTCGTTCAGCGTCGGCCTGCAGGAGGGCCAGGACGCCGCCAGATTGCTGGCGGCGGGCTACGGCAAGAGCTCCGGCCTGCTGCGATCGGCTTTCAAGCATCTGTTTTCGGCGCGCAAGGCCGACTGGGACAAGTTCGATGGCATCTTCGACGCCTTCTGGCTGCGCAAGGGCGCGCGCTCCCGCGTCGCTGCCGCCGGATCGCCGGCCAACTCCAACAATCCTTCCATCGGATCGCCGCAAGAGGCATCCGACCGGAATGGCAGGGGCGACATGCTCGATCAGATTCCCTCGGGCGATCTGCCTGAAGAGCGCGAAAGTTCTGGCGAGGGGCGCGCCGAGAGCGCGACGCGCGCCGAGAGGGTGGCCAGCACCGATTTCCGCAAGCTCGCCGATCCCGCCGAAATTGCCGAGGCCCATGCGATCGCAGCACGGCTTGCGCGCGCCATGCGCGCGCGGATTACCCGGCGCGATCTCGCCCGCCGCCGCGGCTACAGGCTCGATATCAGGCGAACCATCCACCGCAACATCAGCCATGGTGGCGCAC
>NZ_RZSC01000218.1:0-8454 GCF_003998155.1 Mesorhizobium sp. M1E.F.Ca.ET.063.01.1.1 | reverse complement strand
GCCTAGCTTCGCGGTGATGCGCGGACTGGCCCTGCACAAATTGCTGCAGATGCTGCCTTCGGTCGCCAAAGGCGAGCGTAAGGACGCCGCGCAGCGCTATCTGGCGCGCGCCGGCGCCGATTGGCCGGCGGGGGAGCGCGGCAAGGCGCTGGAGGCGGTGTCTTCCATCCTCTCCGACGGCCGTTTCGACGCGCTGTTTTCGCCGTCCTCGCGGGCGGAAGTCGCGGTCATGGGCAGCCTGGAAGTGAAGGGCAAGCTGCGCTCCATCTCCGGCAAGATCGACCGGCTGGCCGTCACGTCGGAAAAGGTCTCGATCGTCGACTACAAGACCAACCGGCCGGCGCCGGCGAGCCTGGCCGAAGTACCGCCGGCCTATGTGCTGCAGCTTGCGCTCTACCGCGCCCTGCTCAAGCCGCTCTACCCAGGCCGCGACGTTACGGCTGCGCTGCTCTTCACCGAGGCGCCGCGGTTGATCGAGCTGCCGGCAAAGGCCATGGACGATGCCCTTGCCCGACTCACGGGAGCGTGACACAAGAACTGCTTGAACATCACCGCCACAACCACCACATTTGGTGCAACCCCGAGTTTTCGAAAGGATTTCAGCATGGCCACCGTCAAGGTCGACAAGGGCAATTTCCAGGCCGATGTGCTCAACGCCAAGGAGCCGGTTGTGGTGGATTTCTGGGCGGAGTGGTGCGGTCCGTGCAAGATGATCGGCCCGTCACTGGAAGAAATCGCCAAGGAGCTCGGCTCGAAGATCAAGGTCGCCAAGCTCAACATCGACGAGAATCCCGAGTTGGCCGCGCAGTACGGCGTGCGTTCTATCCCGACGCTGATGATCTTCAAGGGCGGCGAAGTGGCCGACATGAAGGTGGGCGCCGCGCCGAAGACCGCGCTGTCGCACTGGATCAACGGCAGCCTCGCCTGAGCCAATCCAAAGATTCGACGAATAAGCCCGGCCAATCGCGCCGGGCTTTTCTTTGGCGTCATCGCTGATGGCGCTCTGGCCCTGACGTCGGCGGGCCTCATCTCCTTTTCTTGGCGGAAAGGAGAGTCCCATGACCGGAACAGCCAAGGCCACCGTCTTTGTCGACAATGAGCGGGTCATCGTCACCGAATACCGCTTCGCCCCGGGCGCCAACACCGGCTGGCATCGCCACGGCCACGACTATGTCGTGGTGCCGCTGATGGACGGCAAGGTGAAGCTTCTGACCAAGGACGGCGAATCCTTCGCCGAGATGAAAAAGGGCGCGCCCTATTTCCGCAAGGAAGGCGTCGAGCACGACGTCATCAACGCCAATGACGGCGAATACGCCTTCATCGAGATCGAGCTGAAGTGAGTCGTTAAACCAGGCTCACCAGTCGGCGACGCGATTGCCGCCGGTGAATTGCGCGCTTTTTGCAGTATATTCGAACAGCTCGATCTTCACCCCATTGGGGTCTTTGACCCATGCTTGCCAGGTGTCGTCGCAGGCGAGCTTCTTCGGCGTGACCTCGACGCCTTTCGAGCGGATGTGAGCGATGGCCACGTCGATATCTTCCACCTCGAGACAGAAGTGGTTGATCTGGTTGCGCTCGCTGTAGCTGGCCTCGCTCTTCTCGAACACCTCGACATGGCTGCGGCCGCCGCAATCGAGGTAGAAGCCGAAGATCTTGCCGTCGCGCAGGAAATTGAACCTTGTGTCCATGCAGAGGACGTCCCGGTAGAAGCGGCGCGTCGCCTCCAGGTCATTCGCGAAGATGCAGACATGGGCGAGCTGCCTCACCTTGATCATGACCGGCTCCTTCCGGCCCCCGCCGAAATCCGCACCTGTTTCCTGATTTTCAGGTCGGCGGCGTGCCGTTCTCGTCCAGCACCGCGCCGGCGAAATAGAGCGAGCCGCCGATGAGAATCCGCGGCGGCGGGCCGTCCCAGGTGTCGCGCAGGAGCATCAGCGCATTGGCGACGGAGCCGACCGGCTCGGCCGACAGGCCGGCGTCGGCGGCGCGCAGCGCCAGCTCGTCGTTCGGCACCCCGGCGTCGCTCTTGCTCACCGGCACGGTGTAGACATGGCGGGCAAGCCCCTTGAAGGCGCTGAAATAACCGCTCTGGTCCTTGGTGTTGATCATGCCGGAGATGAGGATCAGCGGGCGCGGGTTCTTCTCTTCCTGCTCGGCCAGCGCCTCGGCGATGACGACGCCGGCACCCGGATTGTGGCCGCCGTCGAGCCAGATCTCGGCACCCTTGGGGGCCAGATCAACCAGCTTGCCTTGCGACAATTTCTGCATCCGGGCGGGCCAGGCGACTTGTGCCATCGCCTTTTCGGCAGCGCGGTGGCCGATCTCGAACCCTGCGGCCTTGACTGCGGCGATCGCCGCAGCGGCATTGGCGAATTGATAGCGTCCGGGCAGGCGCGGCAGCGGCAGGTCCATCAGGCCGTCCTCGTCCTGATAGACCATGCGGCCGTTCTCCTCGAAGGCCAGGAAATCCTGACCGTAAACGACAGTCGGGCAATCCAGCCGCTCGGCGGTCTCGATCAGCACCTCGAGCGCCGTCTCGCTTTCCTGTGCGCCGATCACCACCGGGCAGCCGCGCTTCATGATGCCGGCCTTTTCGGCGGCGATCACCTCGACGCGGTCGCCGAGATAGGCTTCGTGATCCAATGACACCGGCATGATCACCGAAACCGCAGGCCGCGTGATGACATTGGTGGCGTCGAAGCGGCCGCCCAGTCCAACCTCGATGATCGCAGCCTCGGCCGGATGCTCTGAAAACAAAATGAAGGTGACGGCGGTCAGGATCTCGAAGACGGTGATCTTCTGGCCCTGATTGGCCTTGGCGACGCGCGCAATGGCCTCGGCAAAGACCTTGTCTGCGACCAGCCTGCCGCCGCCCTCGGCCGCCAGCCGGTAACGCTCGTGCCAGTTCACCAGATGCGGCGAGGTATGCACGTGGACGAGATGGCCCGCCGCCTCCAGCAGTGCCCGCGAAAAGGCGGCGCAGGAGCCCTTGCCGTTGGTGCCGGCGATATGGATGACCGGCGGCAGCCGGTCCTGCGGATTGCCCAGGCGCTCGAGCAGGCGGGCGATACGATCCAGCGAAAGGTCGAAGCCTTTCGGGTGGAGCGTCATCAGATGTTCGATTGCGCGGTCGGCGGCGAGCGTTGTCATGGCGGAATCCTAGGCGCTCGACGTACCGGGCGCAATCGCGGTTCGCGGCGAACGACGTCGCGTCAGGCCTGCGGCCGCGCTTCTGCGTTGACGACAGCCGGCGGCAGGATCTCCGGCTCGACCGGCTTCTCAGCCTCCGGCACCTTGAGCAGCATCTTCAGCAGCCGCGCGATGGTCGGCCGCATCTCCAGGCGCGAGACCACCATGTCGACCATGCCGTGCTCCATCAGATATTCGGAGCGCTGGAAGCCGTCCGGCAGTTTCTCGCGGATGGTCTGCTCGATGACGCGGGGGCCGGCAAAGCCGATCAGCGCGCCGGGCTCCGCGATGTGAACGTCGCCCAGCATGGCGTAGGAAGCGGTGACGCCGCCCGTCGTCGGGTTGGTGAGCACGACGATATAGGGCAGCCCGGCTTCCTTCAGCCGGTCGACGCCGACCGTGGTGCGCGGCAACTGCATCAGCGAGAGGATGCCTTCCTGCATGCGGGCGCCGCCGGAGGCGGCGAACAGGATCAGCGGTCGCCTGCGCTGCAGCGCGACCTCGAAGGCGTGGACGATGGCATCGCCCGCCGCCATGCCGAGCGAGCCGCCCATGAAGGCGAAATCCTGCACGGTGACGATGACCGGCAGGCCTTCGATGGTGCCGGCGGCGTTGAGGATGGCGTCCTCCAGGCCGGTCTTGGCCTTAGCCTCCTTGAGGCGATCGGTGTAGCGCTTCTCATCGCGGAACTTCAGCGGATCCTGGACGACCTTGGGGTTTTCCAGCGTCTCGTATTTGCCATCGTCGAAGAAATATTTCAGCCGTTCCTTGGCCGAGATCTTCATGTGGTGGCCGGAGACCGGGATGACGAACTGGTTGGATTCGAGGTCCTTGTGGAAGATCATCTCGCCGGTCTCGGGATCCTTGATCCAGAGGTTTTCCGGCATGTCGGTGCGCCGGCCGAGCATCGAATTGATCTTCGGACGAACGTAGTTGGTGATCCAGTTCATGGCTTCGGCTCCTGTCCTGGAAGGTAGACGTAGTAAGACTATTCGGCCGCAGCAAGGCGGGCCGAGCGCACGCCCTGGGCCAGGCCGCTGACCAGAGTGGCGACGGCTTCGGCCGGATCGGCGGTCTTCTCGCCCTTCGGTCCGAGCACATTGGCGACCGCGTTGACGATCGCCGTGCCGACGACGACACCGTCGGCCGAAGCGCCGATCACCCGGGCCTGCTCCGCGGTCTTGACGCCGAAGCCGACGCAGACCGGCAGCACGGTGTGGCCCTTGATGCGCTTGACCGCCGCCGCGACCTTGGCCGTGTCGGCAAGGGCCGAGCCGGTGATGCCGGTCATCGAGACGTAATAGACGAAGCCGGAGGTGTTCTGCAGCACCTTGGGCAGACGCTTGTCGTCGGTGGTCGGCGTCGCCAGGCGGATGAAATTGATGCCGGCCTTCAGCGCCGGAATGCAGAGTTCCTCGTCCATCTCGGGCGGCAGGTCGACGACGATCAGCCCGTCGATGCCGCTCGCCTTGGCATCGGCAAGGAAGCGGTCGACGCCGTAGATGTAGATCGGATTGTAATAGCCCATCAGCACGATCGGCGTCTCGTCGTCGCCGGCGCGGAATTCGGACGCCATCTTCAGCGTCTTGACCAGCGTCTGGCCGCCTTTCAGCGCCCTGAGGCCGGCCGCCTGGATGGCCGGGCCGTCGGCCATCGGGTCGGAAAACGGCATGCCGAGCTCGATGATGTCGCTGCCGGCGCCCGGCAGTGCCTTCATGATGGCCAAAGAAGTGGCGTAGTCCGGGTCGCCGCCCATGAAATAGGTGACCAAAGCCGGACGGCCCTCGGACTTGAGCTTCGCCATGCGGCGGTCAATGCGGGTCGCCATCATCAGATCTCCATGCCCAGCATCTTGGCCACCGTATGCACGTCCTTGTCGCCGCGGCCGGACAGGTTGACGATGACGATCTGGTCCTTGTCCATGGCCGGCACGATCTTCATCGCGTGGGCGATGGCGTGCGCCGACTCCAGCGCCGGGATGATGCCTTCGACACGGGTCGTCAGTTGGAAGGCTTCCAGCGCCTCGTCGTCGAGGATCGGCACATATTCGACGCGGCCCGTGTCGCGCAGCCATGAATGCTCCGGCCCGACGCCCGGATAGTCGAGGCCGGCCGAGATCGAATGCCCATCGAGGATCTGGCCGTCGGCATTCTGCAGCAGATAGGTGCGGTTGCCATGCAGCACGCCCGGCTTGCCGGCGTTCATCGAGGCGCAATGCTCGACGCCGTCGAGGCCGCGACCGCCGGCCTCGACGCCGATGATGCGAACCTCCTTGTCGTCGAGGAAGGGATGGAACAGGCCGATGGCGTTGGAGCCGCCGCCAACGGCGGCGATGATGGTGTCTGGCAGCCGGCCTTCCTGCTCGAGCATCTGGGCGCGCGCCTCGGTGCCGATCACGGACTGGAAGTCGCGCACCAGCTCCGGATAGGGATGCGGGCCGGCGGCGGTGCCGATCAGGTAATAGGTGTCCTCGACATTGGTGACCCAATCACGCAGGGCCTCGTTCATGGCGTCCTTCAGCGTGCCGTGGCCGGCGGTGACCGGCCGCACCTCGGCGCCGAGCAGCTTCATGCGGAAGACGTTCGGGCTCTGCCGGGCGACGTCGGTGGCGCCCATGTAGACGACACACGGATAGCCGAAGCGCGCCGCGACGGTGGCCGAGGCGACGCCGTGCTGGCCGGCGCCGGTCTCGGCGATGATGCGCTTCTTGCCCATGCGCTTGGCGAGCAGGATCTGGCCGAGGCAGTTGTTGATCTTGTGCGAGCCGGTGTGGTTCAGGTCCTCGCGCTTGAAATAGACCTTGGCGCCGCCGAGATGTTTTGTGAGGCCCTCGGCGAAATAGAGCTTCGATGGCCGCCCGGCATAGTGGGTGGACAGGTTCTGCAGCTCGGCCTTGAACTCCGGGTCGTTCTTGGCCTTGTTCCACTCCACTTCGAGATCGAGGATCAGCGGCATCAGCGTCTCGGCGACGAAACGGCCGCCGAAAATGCCGAACATGCCTTGCTCGTCGGGCCCGGTGCGGAAGGAATTGGGCATAGCCGGCTTATTCATCGCCGATCTCCTGAGTCTTAACTTCTGAGCATGTCCCTGTCGGAAAACCGGTTCCCACGTTTCCGGGACATGCTCGGGTTTGAAAACTTCCTCAGGCGGCGCGATCGTCGCGCGCGGCCCTGACGGCCCGAAAAAACTGCTCGATCAGCGCCGGATCCTTGACACCCGGAGCGCTTTCCACGCCGGACGAGATGTCTATTCCGGGCGGGTTGGCCAGTCTCAGGGCATCGCCGATATTGGCGGCGTTGAGCCCTCCGGAAAGCATGTAATCGACGCCGCCGTCAAGGCCGGCAAGGATGCGCCAGTCGAAGGCGACGCCGTTGCCGCCCGGCAATTGCGAACCCTTCGGCGGCTTGGCGTCGAACAGGAACCGGTCCGCGATACCGATATACGGCTTTATCCGTCCGAGATCCGAAGCCTCGCTGAGCGGCAGCGCCTTCATCGCCGGCAGGCCATAGCGCCCTTTAAGCTCCGCCACCCGTTCCGGCGTTTCGGCGCCGTGAAGCTGCAGCATATCGGGCCGCACCTTGGCGATGATCTCATCGAGGAAGGCATCGTCGGCGTCGACGGTGACGGCGACCGCCCTGGCCTTGCCGCTGGCAGCCTGGCGCAGACGGCCGGCCTCGGCCGGATCGACAAAGCGCGGGCTTTTGGCAAAGAAGATGAAGCCGACATGGTTCGCGCCGCCGGCAAGGGCAGCGGCCATCGCGGCGTCGGTCTTCAATCCGCAGATCTTGATGTCGAGCGTCATGGCGCGGGATTGGCACGAAAAGCCGCGAGAGTCGAGAAAAAGCATGCTGTTGCCGGATGATCAGAAAGCGCTAACTTGAATTTAAGGCAATGCAGGCGGGAGCAGACAAATGGCCGACCAGACCGTCGCCGAACTCAGGCAGAAGATCGCGCAAGCGCGCGAGGTGATCGCGCATCTGATGGAGAAGTCCGACTTCAACGGCGCCGAGGCGCACCGGGCGCTCGACTATTTCGGCAGCGACGCCTTCGACCGGAATTTCCTGCCGTGGCCGCATCAGGGCGAAGAGGGGCTGAAACCGGAGGAGCTGAATGCGGCGAATGATGATTGAACGGCCCGCGCCCTGAAACCCGGCTGGCGCGCCGGCGGTTTTCCTACTCAAACACGATCGCCTGCAGGGCGCCGCCGTTGCGCTTCAGCCAGTCCTTGCAGCGGTCGGTGTCGGGGCAGAGCTTTTCGCACAGCTTCCAGAATTTCGGGCCGTGGTTCATCTCTTTCAGATGCGCCACCTCATGCGCCACCAGGTAATTGATGACCGGCGGCGGCGCCATCATGATGCGCCACGAGAAGGAGAGATTGCCCTCCGAGGTGCATGACCCCCAGCGGCTGGAGGTATCCTTGTACCGGATCGCCTTGGCGCGCTTGCCGATCGCCTCGGTATGCTTGACCACCAGCTTCTCGATCTCGCGCTTGGCCTCGCGCTTCAGATGGTCGGCAATGCGGCGCGGCAAGTGGATGCGCTCGCCATGGACGATCAGCAGCGGGCCACGCTCGTCGCGCGAGACGGTGACGGTGCCGCGCTTTGCCGGCTCATGGACGATGCGGTGCGGCACGCCGCGAACCGGAATCTTGATGCCCGGCCTTACCTGTGGACGTGTCGGCACCTTGGCCAGGCGCTGCTCCAGCCAGTCCTGATGGCGGTCGAGGAATTTCTCCACCTCGCCACGGCGCAGACCGGGCGGCACGGTGATGCGCAGGCCCTGGCCGCCGGAATCGATGCGCAGCGTCAGCCGCCGGGCCCTGGCGCTCTCGACGATCTTGAGCGGCAGCGTGCGGCCGGCGACGCAATGCTCGCGCTCCACGACGGGCTTGGGCTTTGGCTTGGTCAGGTTGCGAAAGAAGCCGAGGGTCATGGCTGGACGATACGCGATTCGAGGAAAACGGCCAGAGGAGTGAGGCCACATGGAGAACAAAAAAGAAACGGCGCCGCTCACGCGACGCCGTTGTGTCAAGCTGAGACCTGTCGCCTGGTCTCAGTCGTCGAGCAGGTTGGTGCCCTTGCCGCGCTTCGGGGCGGTTTTTCCGGTCGTATCGCTCGTTGTGGTCGGCGCGGTCGACTTGCTGCGGTTCGCCATGAAGCGGTCGAACTCTTCCTGGTCCTTGGCGCGGCGCAGCTCGCGGGCATATTCGTCGAACTCGGTCAGCATCTCGTCGAGCTTGCGGCGCTCCTCGGCGAGGCGCTCGAG
>NZ_RZSC01000217.1:0-8469 GCF_003998155.1 Mesorhizobium sp. M1E.F.Ca.ET.063.01.1.1 | reverse complement strand
CCGCAGGAGCATGCGCAGACCGCCTGGGAGCAGCGGGCCGCCGCCAATCTGAACGCGATCGCGCCGCGGCCGAGGCAGGCGTTCCTGCTGGTTGCCGTGGAGGGTTTCAGCGAGGACGAAGCGGCGGAAATCCTCGATGCCGACGAGCAGGAGTTCTCCGAATTGCTTGCCCAGGCAAGCAGCGAGATTTCCCGCCAGGTCGCGACCGATGTGCTGATCATCGAGGACGAGCCGCTGATAGCCATGGACATCGAGGAGATGGTCGAAAGCCTCGGGCACCGCGTTGTCGGCACTGCGCGCACGCATGCCGAGGCGGTGGCCATATTTGGCAGGACGCGTCCGAAAATGGTTCTGGCCGACATCCAGCTAGCCGACGGCAGCTCGGGCATCGAGGCCGTAAACGAGATCCTGTCTTCAACGCCGGTGCCGGTGATCTTCATCACCGCCTTCCCGGAACGCCTGCTCACTGGCGAGCGTCCGGAACCGGCGTTCCTGGTGACCAAGCCGTTCAATCCCGATATGGTCAAGGCCCTGATCAGCCAGGCGCTCTTCTTTGACCGGCAGGCAAAGGCCGCGGCCTGACCGCCTGCAGGCCCTGACGATCAAGGCTTTGCGTAAGGCCTGTGCCTTGCATAAACCGCGCGCGGAAGCTCGTCCGATCGCTGGCGAAGCTTTGGGCGAAAAAGCGCTTCCGGGGGGATCGTCTTTTTCCGCGATTGGTGGAACAAACGCCATTCGGCCACGTTTTCAGGTCGATAGAAGGAGACGTATCATGCTGTACTGGGCGCTCGTTTTTCTTGTGGTTGCGATCATCGCCGGCGCGCTTGGGTTCGGCGGCATTGCCGGCACATCGGCAGGCATCGCGCAGATATTGTTCTTCATCTTCCTTGCCTTCCTGGTGATTTCGCTGATCGCCGGCCTCGTCAGGAGAACCTGACGCGGGGAGTTTTCGAACACTGGAAGCCGCACCCCTCAAACGGTTTCCAGCCACCGCCGGGCGGTGTCCCCAAAAGGACGTCGTCCGGCGGACCGCTATCTGAGGCTCGCGCGTCCAGCCTGGTAGCCAGTCGCAAGAACCTTTCAGCCTGGGTGCGGGAAGTATCGCATGCGGTCCAAGGCTTCAGACAAGAACGCCGACAAGCGCAATGACGAGGTGATAGCGATGCATCCGGCGGAAAGCGGGATGCAGGTTGGACGCGCCCTGCTCCACGCGCTTCACAATGCTGGAATTTCGGTCCTCTATCAGGATCGCGAAATGAGGACCGTCTGGGCCCGCAACATGCGAGCTCCGTGGGCATCCGAGACGGCCGACGGCAAGAATTTGCTCTCCCCCGCGCAGGCCGAGCGGATAGGCGCGGCCAAACGCAAAGTGGTTGAAACCGGCAACGCGGACCGCCTCGAGCTCGGCATCCCCGACAGTGACGGCGTGCGCTGGTTCCATATCTGGATCGATGCCGATCGCAGCGACTCCGGCGAAGTCCAGGGTGTTGTCACCACCATGGTCGAGACGACGGAGCAGAAACGCCGCGAACAGACGCTGAAGACGCTGCTGCGGGAAGTCAGCCATCGCTCGAAGAACCTTCTGGCCATCATCCAGAGCATCGCCACCCAGACCGGGCGCTACTCGGAGACGCTTGCCGACTTCCTGACGCGCTTTCGCGGCCGCCTTCAGTCGCTCGCCTCGTCTCAGGATCTGGTGACGTCCTCCAACTGGCGGGGAGCGGCGCTTCAGGAACTCGTATTCGGTCAGGTCGGCCGCTACAGCGCCGATCCCAAGCGCAGCCTGCGTTTCGACGGCGAAAACCCCTACCTCAACCCAAACGCCGCACTGCATATCGGGCTGGCCATGCATGAACTCGCCGTGAACTCGGTAAGTTATGGCGCCCTGTCGCAGCCTGACGGTCAGGTCAAGGTAAGCGCCAGGATAGCGGCCGGCAGCGAGACTTCGCCTGACCTTTTGCTGGTATGGACGGAGCGGATCGGCGCCGGCCGGCGCAACGAAAAGCGCTTCGGCAGCGTCGCTCTCGAACGCGTGGTTCCGACCTCGCTCAACGGCTCCGCCACGCTCGAGATCGATAAGGGCAATCTCGAATATCGCCTCACGATCCCGCGCGGCAACTTCGAGACGGACTGACCGCCGCCATTGCGGCTGCGACCGTCCGCCGGCAGCGGCCCTTAACCCGCTGTTCACCATAAAGTCCGATTCTGTTCCCGGCTAAAAGCAACTCGAGGAAAGGCGCACAGCGGCTTTCCATCCGGAGCCTGCGTAAAAACAAGCACTTGGAGCGGGTCGGCGACGTCAAGCGCTGAACCGCCCAAGTGTGTCGGAAGCCCAGCCGCGCCCAGTCAGATGATCTGGCACGCGATTTGGGAGGATTGAAATGATGGTCGCCGATATGAACAGATTGGAGCAGGCCGCCCGCGTCTCGATGAGCGGCTTTCAGGACGCCGAGGCACCGCCCTCGCCCCGCTCCTCGCATCTTACGCTTCGCCTCGGCGCCGTCGCGCTCCTTGCCGCCTTGGTGCTGGCGGCGGCGTGGCAGTTGAGCTGATCCGCCGGATATTCCGATCAAGAGCGCCAAGGGTTCGCGCATCGCGGCCACATCGGTGCAGGAACTTTTGAGCGGCGAGAATCGTTCTTTGCGGCAGGGGGGATTCACCCGTGGAACACATCGCCGCATTGCTCCTCGTCATCGGCTGCTCGGACACCATGACCGAATGCCGCGAACTGCCGGTGCCGGTCAGCGTCTTCGAGACTTTTGAGGCTTGCACCGCCGAACGGCCCTTCGCGCTGGGCGACCTGCGAGGTCGGATGCCGCGTATAATGGGCGAGTGCCTAGCCGTCGATCCGGCGCTCGAGGACGATTACGATCAGCTCCTCTGGAGCGTGCGTCCCGACGGCACGCTTGTGGCGTCGCTGGAGGTCTCCGGCACGCTTGTCGCGTCTAACGGCGCGCGCCCCGAAAAAGACTATCTTCACTAACAGTAAGATCGGGCAGGCAAATCCGGTTTTTTCATGCTAAATGGCGGACGGCACTGCCGAAAGTGAGGACAAAAGTGAGGAGCAATTTTATGCGGAAGATGATCATTGCCATGGTTGCCGTGGTCGCTGTCAGCGGCTGCACCACAACCGAGCAGGATGTGGTTGGCGGCGGCTTGATCGGCGCCGGCGTGGGCGGCTTGGTCGGCGGCGGCAAGGGCGCGCTGATCGGCGCGGCTGTCGGCGCCGGATCCGGCCTGCTGGTCCGCAACCTGCGCAACGGTTATTGCCAATATCGCGATCATCGCGGCCGGATCTACACCGCCCGCTGCAACTGATTTCGCGATTTTTCGAAGACTTGAAGGGAGGCCGATCCTTGCGGCCTCCCTTTCTTTGCGCCTGACCGGAGATCCGGCAGGCATTGGCTGTTCACGCGGTCAGCGGAATCCTTATTTCCACCTTCAGGCCGTCGGCCTGGAAATCGCGCTTGATCGTGCCGCGCAATTCGCGCGTGACATTGAGATCGATCAGCTTGGTGCCGAAGCCGGTCTTTGCCGGCGCCTCCAGCTTTTTATGCCCCGCCTCGCGCCAGTTGAGCACCAGGGTCTGCTCTCGGTTACGTCGTTCGACCGCCCAATCGACTTTCAGCGCCCATTGTCCCTTCAGCGAATTGGCCGAACTGCCGGCCTCGCCATACTTCAGCGCGTTGGTGGCAAGCTCGTGAAAGGTCAGGCCAAGCGCCTGCGTCGTCGTCTCGTCGAGCAGCACTTCCGGTCCCGACAAGATGCCTTCGGGAAGCTCCTTGCCGAACACCTGCCCGAGTTCGATGCGCAGAAGATCGCCAAGGTCCGCCTTCTGCCAGCGCGAGCGTGTCAGCATGTCCTGTGAAGCCGCCATCGCCTGCAGCCGCGCCGAAAACGATGCCGAAAATTCCTTCACGTCGGTGGCCTGGGAAGCAGTCTGCCGCGCGATCGCCAGAACCCTTGTGATCGAATTCTTGATGCGGTGCTTCATCTCCTGCAGGATGAGGTCCTTTTCCAGCAGGCTCTTCTCCGTCGCCTCATGCAGCAGCGACTTTGCCTCATAGGCGCGCTCCTGATAGCGGGCCACCAAGGCGATCGCCCCGGCAAGCAGCAGGCCGAACAGCCCGAGCATCACCGGAATGGCGCGCGAGGAAGGCAGCGAAAAAGCGCTCGTCGGCCGAAACAGAATAGTCCAGGGGCGGCCGGCCACGACGATATCCCGGCGCGCGACAAGCTTCTCGCCAAGCGATTCGGCCGGCGGAGCCTCTGAGCGGAACAGAAGATTGTCGGCGTTCGGCTTGCCGTCATAGATCTCGACGTTGACCGGCAGCAGCGGTGTCTTGCTGAGCGCCACTTGGAACAGGTCGCGCGCGCGGAAGGCGGCGTAAAGAAAGCCCGCGGTCGAGGAGCGGCTGGCATTGATGACGTCCGGCGCCGTTTCCACGTTCAGCCGCACGAACACCAGGAATCCGGGGAAGGTCTGCGTCACGTCGGCGCCCTGGCCGAGTTGGACAAGGCCGCTGGCATGCTGCTGGTCGTCCGCCATCGCCTTCTCGATCGCCGCCCGCCTTACCGGCTCGCTGAACATGTCGAAGCCGAGGATCGACTGATTGGATGTATCGAGCGGCTCGAAAAGCACGATGGGTGCGCGCCATTGCTGCTGCGTGGTGGCTGGATAGATCGGATGGGCCGAACCGTGATCGCGCAGGATGTCGCGTTCGACGGCGGCCCCGTCGCCGGTCTTGGCCAGCCTCAGGAAGCCGACGCCGCGCAGGCCGGCGAAATTATCGCTGATGTCGAGCGCGGTGAAGAAGGCGTTGAACTCGCCGCGCTTGATGTCGCCGTTGCGGGCATCGAACAGTGCCCGTGTCGAGCGCAGCAGCGACAGATGCAGGTCGATGCGGCTCTCGATGCGGTTGAGAGCATCGTCGGCCGTCCCTTCGAACTTGATGCGCGCCGCCTCCTGGGTCGC
This sequence comes from Mesorhizobium sp. M1E.F.Ca.ET.063.01.1.1, assembly GCF_003998155.1. NCBI lineage: Bacteria > Pseudomonadati > Pseudomonadota > Alphaproteobacteria > Hyphomicrobiales > Phyllobacteriaceae > Mesorhizobium > Mesorhizobium sp. M1E.F.Ca.ET.063.01.1.1. The sequence goes on along the minus strand of NZ_RZSC01000217.1, from coordinate 3,494 downwards.
GAAATAGGCGAACCCCGCCATCGTCAGGCTGATCAGCGCGACGGCGATGAAAGCGACGATCGGAAAAAGCTTTTTCAATGCAGGGTGCGGCCCATGGATGCTTGACCATCTTTATGGGCAAGTCGCCGGACTAATACAATGGCGGGGCCAAGCCATCGCGGCTGTCGGCGCATCGACCAACGGTCTATTTGCCGGCTAATTTTCAGCGTCAAGCCGCGATTTTCAACGCTCCTGGACCCGGAATAGCGCCCGGCGGACATTTGCCGAGGATGATCATGCCGAGCACCTCGTCCTGGGTCACGTCGCCGGTGCGCGCCGTGCCGACGACCTGGCCGTTCTTCATCACACAGACCCTGTCGGCGAGCTCGAATACATCATGGATATCGTGGCTGATCAGGAAAATGCCGATGCCGTCGGCCTTGAGCTGCCGCACCAGTTCGCCGACCTGGGCCGTCTCCTGGGGACCGAGCGCCGCGGTCGGTTCGTCCATGATCAGGATGCGGGCATTGAACAGGATCGCGCGGGCGATCGCCACCGACTGCCTTTGTCCGCCCGACAGCTTGATCACCGGCTCCTTGAAGCGCTGGAAACGCGGATTGAGCCGGCCCATCACCTTGCGCGCCTCGGCCTCCATGGCGACGTCGTCTAGCGTGCCCCAGGCGGTCATCAATTCGCGACCGAGGAAAAGATTGGCGGCGGCGTCGACATTGTCGGCAAGCGCCAGCGTCTGGTAGATCGTCTCGATGCCGTATTTCTTGGCATCGCGCGGGTTGGAGATCGATGCTTCCTCGCCGTTGACGAAGATCGTACCCGCATCGCGCTTGTAGGCGCCGGACAGGATCTTGATCAGCGTCGACTTGCCCGCACCGTTATGGCCAAGCAGCGCCACCACTTCGCCTGGAAAGAGATCGATGGACGCGTCGTCGACGGCGCGGATGCCGCCGAAGGCGATCGAGATGTTGCGCATGTCGACCAGCGGATCACCGGTGGAAGCGTTCTCTGCCATTTTCTCCTCCTCCCTAATGCCTGACTTCGGGCATGATCTTTTCCGCAAACCGGTTTCCACTTTGCGGGATCATGCTCAGACCCGTTTGCGGTAGATGGTGTCGAGCCAGACGGCGATGACCAGCACGGCGCCGACGACGATGCTCTGCAGTGGTGAGTCGACGCCGAGCAGCACCATGCCGGACTGCAGCGACTGCATCAAAAGCGCGCCCAGCATGGCGCCGAGCACGGTTCCCGAACCGCCGGCAAGCGAAGTGCCGCCGATCACCGCCGCGGCGATGACCAGGAGCTCGTCCAGCGTGCCGAGCGCGTTGGTCGATGAATTCTGCCTGGCCGACGAGATCGCCGCGGCGATCGTCGCCAGCACGCCCATGATCATGAACACCTTCATGGTGATCCAGCGCGTGTTGATGCCGGCAAGGTTCGCCGCCTCCGGATTGCCGCCGATGGCGAAGACATAGCGGCCGAAGCGGGTGCGCTTGGTGATGAAGGTCATGATCAGGCCGACCGCCACCGCCATCAGCACCGGAATGGCGATGCCGTGAGCGATGAACAGCCCGCCCTCGGGAACGGTAATGTTGTTGGCGGCGGCGTATCGGTTCACGATACCGACCGGCCATGGATAGGAATTGGCCAGCCACACCGCGCCCATGATGACCGCGCAGGTGACCGCGCCGAGCAGCGTCTCGGCCCAGATCGGGCGCAGCGGGAAGCGGAAGCGCTTGCGCTGTACGCGGCCATGGAACAGCGCAAACACCACCGCCAGGCAGGCGACGACGCCGACGGCCCAGCTCCATTTGGCGCCGATCGAGCCCGCCGGCCCGCCGCCCATCAGCTGGAAGGTGGCGTCGAGCGGCGCGACCGTCTGGCCGCTGGTGACCCACCAGGCGGCGCCGCGCCATACCAACAGCCCACCCAGCGTCACGATGAAGGCCGGCACTTCGAGATAGGCGATGACGAAGCCCTGGAAGGCGCCGATCAGCAGGCCGAGCGCCAGGCCGATGGCCAGCGCCAGCACCCAGATCCACGGATTGCCGAGCTCGAGCCCGACCATCCGCACCAGGAAATGCACCTGGGCAAAGCCCATGACCATGCCGATCAATCCCTCGGCCGAGCCGACGGAGAGGTCGATATTGCGCATGACGATGACCAGCACCATGCCGGAGGCCATGATGGCCACGGCCGAGGTCTGCACCGACAGGTTCCAGAGATTGCGCGGTGTGAGAAACGTGCGGCTGTCGAAATCGAGCGGATTGACGCCGAGCCGCAGGCTCGAAATGACGTGCAGGCCGATCCAGATGATCAGCAGCGCGCCGACCATGCCGAGCATGCGCGTGTCGAGCTCGGTCGCCTTGAGAAAGCGCCCGATGGCGCTGAGTTCAGATGCCCGCGCGCGATCCGCGGCCGGGTTGGCCGGCGTTTCAGAGGTCGTATCGGTCATGATCTCCTCCCACCGGCCTGCCGTCTGGCGCGGATGCCGGGCCACGATGCTAGGGCAATTCCAGGAAGCACGTAACGGACTTCCGCGCGGAATTGCGTGGAAACAAACGGTCGGGGCAGTTCGGCGATTTTGCCAGGCGGTGAACTGCTCCGGTGGCTCCCGGCTTCGTCGAAGCCGGGAGCCTTTGGAGAAACGCCGCGGTTTTGGGCCGCGGCGCTGCGTTTGATAGCTTGCAGTCGGATCAGTTGCAGACCGCGACGCTGCCGGCGGCAACGCCGGCGCAGACTTCGTCCTTCTTGATCCAGCCCGCATCGATGACGACGTTGAGATTGTCCTTGGTGATCGCGACCGGCGTCAGGAACAGCGACTTGACGGTGTTGCCGCCAGGTGTGGTGAAGTCCTTGACGCCGGCGATGTCGGTCATCTTCTTGCCGTCGGCGAGCTGCGAGGCGATCTCGGCGGCGTTCTTGCCGAGCTCGCGCGCGTCCTTCCACACCGACACGGTCTGCGTGCCGAGCGCGATGCGGTTGAGCGCGGCATGGTCGCCGTCCTGGCCGGAGACCGGAACGGTGCCGGCCAACCCCTGGGCCGTCAGCGCCGCGACGACGCCGCCGGCAGTGCCGTCATTGGCGGCCACGACGGCGTCGACCTTGTTGTCGTTGGCGGTCAGGAACTGCTCCATGTTCTTCTGGGCGTTGGCGGGCAGCCAGCCATCCGTATAGGCCTCGCCGACATTCTTGACCTTGCCGCTGTCGATGGCTTCCTTCAGCACTTCCATCGAGCCCGAGAACAGGAAATCGGCGTTCGGATCGGAGCCCGAGCCCTTGATGAAGACATAGTTGCCTTCGGGCTTGGCCTTGAACACCTCGCGGGCCTGCATGCGGCCGACTTCCTTGTTGTCGAAGGTCAGGTAGAACACGTCCTTGTTCTCGATCAGGCGGTCGTAGCCAACCACCGGAATGCCCTCGTCGAGCGCCTTCTGCACCGCCGGCCCGATCGCCGAGGCGTCCTGCGCCAGGATGATCAGCGAATTGGCACCCTGCGAGAT
>NZ_RZSC01000216.1:0-8486 GCF_003998155.1 Mesorhizobium sp. M1E.F.Ca.ET.063.01.1.1 | reverse complement strand
CGTCGGGCGCGGGCACAACCTCGGTCAAGCGCATCTTCGAGCTGATCTTCCGGCGCGAGAACATCGAGGCTGCCTTCATCGAAGGCGACGCCTTTCATCGCTACGACCGCGCGGCGATGAAGGTGGAGGTCGCCAAGCAGGAAAAGGCAGGCAACCCGAACTTCACCCACTTCCATGCCGAGGCCAACGAGCTCGGGATCCTCGAGGGGGTTTTCGAGGAATATGGCCGCCGAGGGACCGGAAGGACCCGCACCTACGTCCATGACGAGGACGAGGAGAAGCTGTACGGCACGCCGCCGGGGAATTTCACCGATTGGCGCGAATTCGCCCCGAGCGACCTACTCTTCTACGAAGGCCTGCATGGCTGCGTCGTCACCGACAAGATCGACCTGGCCAGGCATGCGGATCTCAAGATCGGCGTGGTGCCGGTCATAAATCTCGAATGGATCCAGAAGATCCATCGCGACCGCGCCACGCGCGGCTATTCCACCGAGGCGGTGATGGATGTGATCCTGCGCCGCATGCCGGACTATGTCCGCTACATCGTCCCGCAATTCTCGCAGACCGCGATCAACTTCCAGCGCGTGCCGATCGTCGACACGTCCAACCCGTTCATCGCGCGCTGGATTCCGACCCCCGACGAATCGATGCTGGTCATCCGCTTCGCCAATCCTCGCGGCATCGATTTCCCCTACCTGCTTTCAATGATCCACGACTCCTTCATGTCGCGGCCGAATTCCATAGTGGTGCCGGGCAACAAGCTCGACCTTGCCATGCAGCTGATCCTGACGCCGCTCATCCTGCAATTGATCGAACGCAAGAAACGTGTGTCGTGAGGAGGACGCCATGACCAGCCTGGCAGCATTGAAGTCCGTCGCCGCCTCTGCCTCCGAGCGCGACATGGCGAACGCCATCCGCGCGCTGGCGATGGACAGCGTGCAGAAGGCCAACTCCGGACATCCGGGCATGCCGATGGGCATGGCCGATGTCGCGACGGTGCTGGTCAGCCGCTTCATCAATATCGACCCGACAGCGCCGGACTGGCCCGATCGCGACCGCTTCGTGCTTTCAGCCGGGCATGGCTCGATGCTGCAATATGCGCTGCATTACCTGCTCGGCTACGAGGACATGCCGATCGAGGAGTTGCAGCGGTTCCGTCAACTGGGCAGCCGTACCGCCGGACATCCGGAGCACGGCCACGCGCTTGGCATCGAGACGACGACCGGTCCGCTCGGACAAGGCATTTCGACCGCTGTCGGCATGGCGCTGGCCGAACGCATGCTTGCCGCCCGCCACGGCGCGGATCTCGTCGACCACTACACCTACGCGATCGCCGGCGACGGCTGCCTGCAGGAAGGCATCAGCCACGAGGCGATCGACCTCGCAGGTCACCTGAAGCTGTCCCGGCTGATCGTGCTGTGGGACGACAACGCCATCTCCATCGACGGACCGACCTCGCTGTCGACGTCGATGGATCAGCCGGCGCGGTTCAAAGCCGCCGGCTGGCATGTCCAGTCGGTGGACGGCCACGACATGGAAGCCGTCGCCGCGGCAATCGAGGCCGCACGGCAGTCGGATCGGCCATCGCTGATCGCCTGCCGCACGGTAATCGGCAAGGGCGCGCCCAATCTGGGCGGTTCGGAAAAGACGCATGGCGCGCCGCTGGGCGATGCGGAGATTGCCGCGACGCGAGAAAACATCGGCTGGGCCTACGCACCGTTCGAGGTGCCGGACGACATCCTTTCCGCCTGGCGCGAGATTGCCGAGCGCGGGCAAGCGGCGCGGCGCGCCTGGGAGCAGCGGCTTGCCGCCTCGCCGCGGCGCAAGGCCTTCGAGCGTGCGATCGGCGGCAAATTGCCCGATGCGGTATTCGAGGCTCTTGCCGCCTTCCGCGAGGAACATGTCGAGAAGGCGACCAAGGTCGCAACGCGCAAGGCCTCCGAGATGGCGCTTGCCGCGATCAACGGCGCAACCGAGCTGACGGTTGGCGGCTCCGCCGATCTCACGCATTCGAACCTGACGATCACCAAAGGCATGGATCGCATCGTGCCGGGTGGCTATGGGGGCCGCTACGTTCACTACGGCATCCGCGAGCACGGCATGGCCGCGGCCATGAACGGCATCGCGCTGCATGGCGGGTTCGTACCCTATGGCGGCACGTTCCTGTGCTTCGCCGACTATGCTCGCGGCGCGATGCGGCTCTCGGCGCTCATGAGCCGGCGCGTCGTCTATGTGATGACGCACGATTCGATCGGCCTCGGCGAGGACGGACCGACCCACCAGCCGATCGAGCATCTGGCGATGCTGCGGGCGACACCGAACCTCAACGTCTTCCGTCCGGCCGACATCATCGAAACCGCGGAATGCTGGGAACTGGCGCTGAAGAGCGAAACGCGGCCGAGCGTGCTGGTGCTCTCGCGCCAAAACCTGCCGATGCTGCGCCAGGCACGCAGCGACGAGAACCGGTCCAGCCGCGGCGCTTACGTCTTGCGCGAGCCGTCCGCGCACCGTGCAGTGACGCTGATCGCCACGGGTTCCGAGGTCGAGATCGCCGTTGCCGCCGCCGAACGGCTCGAACGGGAGCACGGCATCGCCCCCGCCGTCGTCTCGATGCCGTGCTGGGAACTGTTCGAGGAACAGGATGCGGACTACCGCAAGTCCGTCCTCGGCTCCGCGCCGCGCGTCGCGGTCGAAGCCGCCGCCCGGCTCGGCTGGGACCGCTGGATCGGCGAGACGGGCGCTTTTGTCGGCATGACCGGCTTCGGCGCAAGCGCCCCTGCTCCGGATCTCTACAAGCATTTCGACATCACGCCCGAAGCCGTCGCCGCAGCGGCGATGAAGCTCATCATCTAGGAGGACCGACAATGGCCCGCATCACCCTTCGCCAGCTTCTCGACCATGCCGCCGAGCACGGCTACGGCGTGCCGGCATTCAACATCAACAACATGGAACAGGGCCTCGCCATCATGGAGGCGGCGAGCGCTTGCGACGCGCCTGTGATCATCCAGGCCTCGCGCGGCGCCCGCTCCTATGCCAACGACATCATGCTCGCCAGGATGATGGAGGCGCTGACCGAGATCCATCCGGCCATTCCGCTGTGCATCCATCAGGATCACGGCAACAACGAAGCCACCTGCCTTTCGGCGATCCGCCACGGCTTCACCTCGGTGATGATGGACGGATCGTTGATGGCGGACGCCAAGACCCCGGCGACATACGACTATAACGTCGCCATCACCGAACGCGTCGCGCGCATGGCGCATTGGGTCGGCGCTTCCGTCGAAGGCGAGCTCGGCGTGCTCGGCTCGCTGGAAACCGGCCAGGGCGAGGCCGAGGACGGTCACGGCGCAGAGGGCGCACTATCGCACGACCAGCTCTTGACCGATCCCGATCAGGCGGTCGACTTCGTGACCGCCACCCGCGTCGATGCGCTGGCGATCGCCTGCGGCACCTCCCACGGCGCCTACAAGTTCACGCGCAAGCCGGACGGCGACATCCTGGCCATGCAGGTGATCGAGGCGATCCACGAGAAGCTGCCGAACACGCATCTGGTCATGCACGGTTCGTCCTCCGTGCCGCAGGAACTGCAGGACATCATCAACAAGCACGGCGGCGAGATGCCCCAGACCTTCGGCGTTCCGGTCGAGGAGATCGAGCGCGGCATCCGCCACGGCGTGCGCAAAGTCAACATCGACACCGATTGCCGCATGGCCATGGCCGGGCAGTTCCGCCGCGTCGCGACGCAGGATCCGCGCGAATTCGATCCGCGCAAATTCCTGAAGCCCGCCATGGACGCCTTGCGCGACCTTTGCCGCGATCGTTTCGAACGCTTCGGTACCGCCGGCAACGCTTCGAAGATCAAGGTCATCGCCATGGACGAGATGGCGAAACGCTATGCCGCCGGAAAGCTCGACCCGCAAATCGCAACCGCCAAAGCCGCCTGAGCGGCGGTCCGCCAAAAAGGAAAGGACCAGCCTCATGCCCAACAAATCCGAAACCGTGACCGGTAAGGACCGCTACAAATCCGGTGTCATGGAATACAAGAAGATGGGCTATTGGGAGCCCGACTACGAGCCGAAGGATACCGACATAATCTCGGTGTTCAGGATCACGCCCCAGGACGGTGTCGACCCGATAGAGGCTGCCGCAGCCGTCGCCGGCGAATCCTCGACCGCAACCTGGACAGTGGTCTGGACCGACCGGTTGACGGCATCTGAAAAATACCGCGCCAAGGCTTATCGGGTCGACCCCGTGCCGAACGCGCCCGGACAGTATTTCGCCTATATCGCCTACGACCTCGACCTGTTCGAGCCGGGTTCGATCGCCAATCTATCGGCATCGATCATCGGCAACGTCTTCGGTTTCAAGCCGTTGAAGGCATTGCGGCTGGAGGACATGCGTTTCCCCGTCGCATATGTGAAGACCTTCCAGGGTCCGGCGACCGGCATCGTCGTCGAGCGCGAGCGCCTCGACAAGTTCGGCCGCCCGCTGCTCGGCGCCACCGTCAAGCCGAAGCTCGGCCTTTCCGGGCGCAATTACGGCCGCGTCGTCTACGAGTCGCTGAAAGGCGGGCTCGATTTCACCAAGGACGACGAGAACATCAACTCGCAGCCCTTCATGCATTGGCGTGAGCGTTTTCTCTACTGCATGGAGGCCGTCAACAAGGCGCAGGCCGAGACGGGCGAGATCAAGGGAACCTATCTCAACGTCACAGCGGCCACCATGGAGGACATGTACGAACGGGCCGACTTCGCCAAGGAACTCGGCTCCAACATCGTCATGATCGACCTCGTGATCGGCTACACGGCGATCCAGTCGATGGCGAAGTGGGCGCGCAGGAACGACATGATCCTGCACCTCCATCGCGCCGGCCATTCGACCTACACGCGGCAGAAGTCGCACGGCGTCTCCTTCCGCGTCATCGCCAAATGGATGCGGCTTGCCGGCGTCGACCACATCCATGCCGGCACCGTGGTCGGCAAGCTGGAAGGCGACCCGGCAACGACAAGGGGTTACTACGACATCTGCCGCGAGGACTATAACCCGATGAAGCTGGAGAACGGCATCTTCTTCGACCAGCACTGGGCCTCGCTCAACAAGCTGATGCCGGTGGCATCGGGCGGCATCCATGCCGGCCAGATGCATCAGCTCATCGACCTGCTCGGCGAGGACGTCGTGCTCCAGTTCGGCGGCGGCACCATCGGTCATCCGATGGGCATCGCCGCCGGCGCCACGGCCAATCGCGTTGCCCTCGAATGCATGATCCTCGCCCGCAACGAGGGCCGCGACTATGTGCGGGAAGGGCCGCAGATCCTGGAGAACGCGGCCAGGAACTGTCTGCCGCTGAAACAGGCGCTCGAGACCTGGAAGGATGTGACCTTCAACTATGCCTCGACCGACACGCCGGACTTTGTCCCGGTGGCAACGGCAGCCGAATAAGGAGAACAGTCATGCGTATCACCCAAGGGGCCTTTTCCTTCCTGCCCGACTTGACCGACGACCAGATCCGGGCACAGGTGCAATATTGCATAGACAACAAATGGGCCGTCAGCCTCGAGTTCACCGACGACCCGCACCCGCGCAACGTCTATTGGGACATGTGGGGTCACCCGATGTTCGACAATCCCGACGCGGCGGCGCTGATGATGGAGCTGAACGCATGCCGTAAGCTCTATGGCGACCGCTATATCCGCGTTGTCGCCTTCGATTCCTCGCATGGCTGGGAATCGGTGAAGCTCTCCTTCATCGTCAACCGTCCGGCCGAGGAACCCGGCTACCGGCTCGAGCGGCAGGAGGCCGCGGGCCGCATGATCCGCTACACCACCAAACCCTACGCTGCCGACAAGCCGGCTGGAACGAGGTACGGCTGATCATCGCGACAAGAGGAGAATGCCATGTCGGCGCCAGCCTTGGCCGAAACGGAAGCGCCTCAGAACGCGGTCCCGGCGGCGATCGATCTGCGTGAGGAATTCGAAACGTCCGGCGTCAAGGACATCCTGGCCGAGCTCGACCGAGAGTTGATCGGGCTCGCCCCGGTCAAAAGACGCATCCGCGAGACGGCCGCGCTCCTGCTGGTCGAGCGGGCCCGCCGCCGCATGGGCCTTGCGCATGAGACGCCGACGCTGCATATGAGCTTCACCGGCAATCCCGGCACCGGCAAGACCACCGTCGCGCTGCGAATGGCCGACCTGCTGCATCGGCTGGGCTACATCCGCAAGGGTCATCTGGTTTCGGTGACGCGCGACGACCTGGTCGGCCAGTATATCGGCCACACCGCGCCCAAGACCAAGGAGATCCTGAAGAAGGCGATGGGCGGGGTGCTGTTCATCGACGAGGCCTACTATCTCTACCGGCCGGAAAACGAGCGCGATTACGGCCAGGAGGCGATCGAGATCCTGCTGCAGGTGATGGAGAACCAGCGCGACGATCTCGTGGTCATCCTCGCCGGCTACGCACAGCGCATGGACCGCTTCTTCGAGAGCAATCCGGGATTCCGCTCACGCATAGCCCATCACATCGACTTTCCGGATTACACGGACGAGGAACTGCTCAGGATCGCCGAAAAGATGCTCGACCAGCAGAACTACCTGTTCGATGATGCGGCAACCCAGGCGATGATCGACTACATCGCACGTCGGCGCGGGCAGCCGCATTTCGCCAACGCCCGCTCGATCCGCAATGCGCTCGACCGGGCACGGCTGAGGCAGGCCAACCGCCTGTTCGAGAGCGCCAACGGACCGCTCGACGCAAAGGCGCTGTCGACGATCTCGGCCGAGGACATCACCGCCAGCCGGGTATTTTCGCTAAATCCCGGGGAAGGAGAAAGCAAATGACCGGAAAGACCATCATCGCCCCTTCCGTTCTGTCGTCCGATTTCTCGCGGCTCGGCGACGAGGTCGAAACGGTCGTGCGGGCAGGCGCCGACTGGATCCACCTCGACGTGATGGACGGGCATTTCGTGCCCAACATCACCTTCGGCCCGCCGGTGATCAAGACAATCCGCGATCGAACGGACAAGGTCTTCGATTGTCATCTGATGATCGCGCCGGCCGATCCCTATCTCGCTGCTTTCGCCGATGCCGGTTGCGACATCATTACGGTGCATGCCGAGGCCGGGCCACATCTCGACCGTTCGCTCCAAGCGATCAGGAGCCTCGGCAAGAAAGCCGGAGTGTCGCTCAATCCGTCGACGCCGGAGAGCGTCATCGAATATGTTCTCGACCGGCTCGATCTGGTGCTTTTGATGACGGTCAATCCGGGTTTCGGCGGCCAGGCCTTCATTCCGGCGGTCATCGACAAGGTCAGGCGGGTCAAGGCACTCGTCGGCCGACGTCCGATCGACATCGAGATCGACGGCGGCGTCACGCCCGAGACAGCTCCTCTGGTTACCGCGGCCGGCGCCAATGTGCTCGTCGCCGGCTCGGCCATCTTCAAGGGCGGCACGGAGGCTGCCTATCGCGCCAATATCGATGCGATCAGACAGGCGGCCGACGGAGCGATGCGAAAAGCCGCGTGAACTGTTTCGTCGGAGGGTGACATGGCGGCAATCCCACCCGTTTGCGATTTCGGCTGGCAAGCCGTCGATGCCGTTTTGCCCGGCGTCGACGGCAAGTCGCACTCGATCTTCGGCCAGGCCGGTCCCAACGGTCTGGTCGTTGCCTTCATCTGCAATCACTGCCCCTATGTGAAGGCGGTGATTTCGCGCATCGTGCGTGACGCTGACGATCTCAAGGTCGAAGGCATCGGCTTTGTCGCGATCAACTCCAATGACGCGGAGGCCTATCCGGAGGATTCCTTCGACAACATGAAGCTCTTCGCCGGGGCGAACGGCTTCAGCTTCCCCTACCTCCACGACGAGGACCAGGCAGTGGCGCGCGCCTATGGAGCCGTATGCACCCCGGATTTCTTCGGCCTCAACAGCGAGCTGACGCTGCAATATCGCGGCCGGCTCGACGCATCGCGACGGGACGCCGGACCGCCCGGGCTGAGGCGCGATCTGTTCGAGGCGATGAAGCAGGTTGCCCGAACCGGCGACGGACCGCTTGACCAGATCGCTTCGATCGGCTGCTCGATCAAATGGAAGGAGGCCGCATGAATGTCGGCGCAAGCAGGCCGTTTCGGTCTCCGAGGGCGATCCTGTTCGATCTTGACGGCACGCTGATCGATTCGGCGCCCGATATTGCGGCGGCCGTCAACGAACTGCTGGCCGGCAGCGACCTGCCGCCGCTCAGCGTGGATCAGGTCAAGGCCATGATCGGTGGCGGCGTGAAAAAGTTGGTCGAACGGGCTTTCGCGGCATCCGGAGCCCCACTTCTCGCCAGCGCGCTCGAAGAGGCCAACCGCGCCATGGCGCCAATCTACCGCAGACATCTGACCGGCTTGACGAAGCTGATGCCTGGCGTCAGGGAGATTCTCACGCACTTCCACCTGAACGGCACAGCCATGGGCGTCGCCAATTGCGGCTTGTTGGTGGCGACGCCCATGGC
>NZ_RZSC01000215.1:0-8487 GCF_003998155.1 Mesorhizobium sp. M1E.F.Ca.ET.063.01.1.1 | reverse complement strand
GCGTCGAAACCCTGAAAGGCATCGACATCTCGCTTGAGAGTGGCGAGTTCCTGGTGTTGCTCGGCTCGTCCGGCTGCGGCAAGTCGACCTTGCTCAACATCATTGCCGGGCTCGCCGAGGCGACCAGTGGCGACGTGCTGATCGGCGGCCGCTCGGTGCTCGGCGTGCATCCCAAGAACCGCGACATCGCCATGGTCTTCCAGTCCTATGCGCTTTATCCAAACCTGACCGTGAGCCGCAACATCGGCTTCGGCCTGGAGATGCGAAAAGTCCCCGCGGACGAACGCGACAAGGCGGTGCGTGAGGCAGCCAAGCTCCTGCAGATCGAAAGCCTGCTCGACCGCAAGCCCGGCCAGCTTTCCGGCGGCCAGCGCCAGCGCGTCGCCATCGGCCGGGCGCTGGTGCGCAAGCCGCAGGTATTCCTGTTCGACGAGCCGCTCTCCAATCTCGACGCCAAGCTGCGTCTCGAGATGCGCACCGAGCTCAAGCGCCTGCACGAGATGCTGCGGACCACGGTCGTCTATGTCACGCACGACCAGATCGAGGCGATGACGCTGGCGAGCCGCATCGCCGTCATGCGCGACGGCCGCATCGAACAGCTCGGCACGCCGGAGGAGATCTACAACCAGCCGGCGACCCTCTATGTCGCCGGCTTCGTCGGCGCGCCTGCGATGAACGTGCTGGAAGCGGTGGTTGAGGATGGCAAGCTTGCCATAGCCGGCACCGACACGCGACTGGCGTTGCCGCCCCGTTACGCGAGCGCGGCCCGGAACGGCGCCAAAGTCGTTGTCGGGATCAGGCCCGAAGCGCTCCGCCTCGGGTCAGGCACTGGCGCCGAATTGTCGCTGCCCGTCGAGATCGATGTGGTCGAGCTGACCGGGCCCGAGCAGGTCACCACAGCCCGGATCGGCGCGCAGAGGCTCACGGCAACCTTGCCGCCGCGGAGCCGCGTTGCCAAGGGCCAGCCATGCGCCTTTGCCTTCGATGAAGACGCGCTTCGCCTGTTCGATCCAGCGACAGGCAAGGCTTTCCGAGGAGCAGTATCGAGCGGTTCAGCTTCTCCAAGCTGAACCGCTCGCATGTCTCAGTCGATGTCGAACGACACGCCCTGCGCCAAGGGCAGCGCCTTCGAGAAGTTCACCGTGTTGGTGGCCCGGCGCATATAGGCCTTCCAGGCGTCCGAGCCGCTCTCACGGCCGCCGCCGGTTTCCTTCTCGCCGCCGAATGCGCCGCCGATCTCGGCGCCGGAGGTGCCTATATTGACGTTGGCAATGCCGCAATCCGATCCGTCGACGCCGAGGAAGCGTTCCGATTCCTGCAGGTCGCGGGTGAAGATCGAGGACGACAGGCCGGCGCCCACAGCATTGTGCAGGTCGAGCGCCTCGTCGAAATCGGAATATTTCATCACGTAGAGGATCGGCGCGAAGGTTTCTTCCGTCACAGGTGACACCTGCTTCGGCATCTCGACCAGCGCCGGATGCACATAGTAGGCGTCGGGGTGGCCGTTCTCGAACCGCGTGCCGCCGGTCACCTTGCCGCCATGTGCTTCGGCTTCCTTCAGCGCCTTCTGCATGTTGTCGAAGGCGGCCTTGTCGATCAACGGTCCGACCAGCGCCGACGTCTCCAGCGGATTGCCGACCGAGACGCTCTGATAGGCCTTCTTCAGGCGCGGCAGCAGCGCGTCGTAGACGCTCTCATGCACGAACAGGCGCCGCAGAGTCGTGCAGCGCTGGCCGGCGGTGCCCATGGCGCCGAAGGCAATGGCGCGCAGCGCCATGTCGAGATCGGCGGTCGGGCAGACGATGCCGGCATTGTTGCCGCCAAGCTCCAGCACGGCGCGGGCGAAGCGCTTCGCCAGCCGCGGACCGACATCCCTGCCCATGCGGGTCGAGCCGGTGGCAGACACGAGCGGCACCTTGGGATGATCGACCAGCACCTCGCCGACGGCGCGGTCGCCGATCAGCACCTGGAGCAGGCCTTCCGGGGCATCGGCGCCGAAGCGCTTCACGGCACGCTTGAAGACCGCGTCGCAGGCAAGCGCCGTCAACGGCGTCTTTTCCGACGGCTTCCACACCACCGCGTCGCCGCAGACGAGCGCGAGCGCCGCGTTCCACGACCATACCGCGACCGGGAAGTTGAAGGCCGAAATGACGCCGACGACACCGAGCGGATGCCAGGTTTCCATCATGCGGTGACCGGGCCGCTCGGTGGCGATGGTCAGGCCGTAGAGCTGGCGCGAAAGGCCGACGGCGAAATCGCAGATGTCGATCATCTCCTGCACCTCGCCGAGCCCCTCGGACGGGATCTTGCCGACCTCGATCGACACCAGCCGGCCGAGTTCCGCCTTGTGCGCGCGCAATTCCTCGCCAAGCAGGCGCACCAATTCGCCCCGCTTCGGCCCAGGCACCAGCCGCCAGGCCTGGAAGGCCTTGTGCGCGGCGTCGATGGCCTTGCTTGCATCGGCGGCAGAAATCGTCTTCAGCGCCGCGATCTGCTCGCCCGTCACCGGGCTGCGCACGACGAGGTCGCCGCCGGAAAGCGCGTCCTTGGCGACGCCAAGTTTCTCCAGAAGTGAGGCCGTTTCCTTCGCTATCGTCATTTTTGTCCCTTTCAGATCCCGCCCGGATATGGCGAGCGTCGAAGCCTTGCGCCATGCTTGGCGCGCCCTCCGGCACGTCCAGGCGCTTTGATGGCGTGGCATTACTCGTTTCAGGGAAAAACCGCCACCCCGGCATGGTCCAAGCCCGGCTCGCAAAATTGGGCCAGGCGCCGGAGGGGGGATCAGCGGGCTTTGTGGACCGGCTTTTCGGCGCTTTCCTTGATCAGCCTGTCAATGTGCATGCGGATGTGAGCGGCCTCGGCGGCGGTGTTGGCTAAAGCGATCGCACGGTCGAAGGCCACGCGCGCCTCCTCATTGCGGCCAAGCTGCATCAACAGTCCGCCCCTCAGGCCGAAGAAGTGGAAATAGCCGGACAGCCTGTCTTCCAGCGGCTCGATCATGGCGAGCGCGGCTTCAGGTCCGCTCACCTTGCTCACCGCGACGGCGCGGTTGAGCGTCACCACCGGCGAGGGCTGCATCTGCTCGAGCAGGCCGTAGAGCAGGTCGATCTCGGTCCAGTCGGTATCCTCGGGCGTCGCCGCGCGCGCATGCAACGCCGCGATCGCCGCCTGCACCTGGTAGGGGCCGGGCTTGCGATGGCGCAGCGCCTTGTCCACCAAGGCCAGGCCTTCGTCGATCATCTTGCGGCTCCACAGCGACCTGTCCTGATCCTCGAGCAGCACGATCTCGCCATTCTCGTCGAAGCGCGCCGGCGCGCGCGCATGCTGGAGAAGCAGCAGCGCCGTCAGACCCATGATCTCGGGCTCGGTCTGAAAGAGCCTGAGCAGCAGCCGGGCAAGCCGGATCGCTTCCTCGCACAGTGGCGCGCGAGCCGGCGCCTCGCCGCTGTTGGTCGAGTAACCTTCGTTGAAGATGAGGTAGATCATGGCGGCGACCGCCGCGAGACGCTCCGACCGCTCGACCGCGCCTGGCGTCTCGAACGGCACGCCGGCGTCCGCGATGCGCGCCTTGGCACGGGTGATGCGCTGCTCCATGGCGCTTTCGCCGACAAGAAAGGCGCGCGCGATCTGTTTGACGGTGATGCCGGAGACGATGCGCAGCGCCACTGCGATCTGCTGTGTCGCCGGCAGGTCCGGATGACAACAGATGAACAAGAGCCGCAGGATGTCGTCGCGATAATGCGCGCCGTCCAGCCGCTCGGCCATATCGCCTTCGGCGTCATCGAGATCGGAGATCTGGTCCTCTTCCGGCAGCGGCGCCTGCTTGGAGCGCTTGCGCACCGCGTCGATGCCGCTGTTGCGGCCGACGAAGATCAGCCAGGCCGCCGGATCGCGCGGCGGCCCGTTTTTCGGCCAGTTCTTCAATGCCCTCAAGCATGCGTCCTGGAAAGCTTCTTCCGCGGCGTCGAGATCGCGGAAATAGCGCAGCAGCGCGCCCATCGCCTGCGGACGGGCGGTGCTGATCGCGTTGCTGATCCAGGCAAGATCGGTCATACGGCAACCTTGGTCGGATTGAAGATGGAGATCGGCCTGATCTCGTAGGAGCCGCCGCTCGGATTGACCTCGGAGAGCTCGCGGGCGAAATCGACCGCCTCGTCAAGGTCGCGGCATTCGAGCGTGTAGAAGCCGAGGAACTGCTCCTTGGTCTCGGCGAAGGGCCCGTCGAGCACGACCGATTCCCCCTTGACCTTCCTCAGCGTCGTCGCGGCGGTGGTCGGCAAGAGACGGGCCACGGGTCCAAGCCGACCTGCCTTGGCGTATTTGTCCTGTACGTTGAGGAGCTTTGCCATCACCTCGTCGTCCTGTTCCTTGCTCCAGGAGCAGACGACGTCTTCGGAGGCGTAGCAGAGGATGGCGTAGAGCATGGTCTCGTCCTTTCCGTATCAAAGGACGCGACAGTAGGACCCTTCCCGACACAAGGTCGACAAAAAAAATTCATAGGGCGATCACGGGCTTATCCCGTGCCCTCGCGATATGTCAGGCTCCGCGCGCTTGCAGCCATCTGAGCACCAGCGTCTCCTCTTCGTCGAGGCCGGGCATGAGACGCTTCCGTCTGTTGGCTTCCGCCATTTCGTCGAGCAGCTTGCCTTGCGACCACGCCTCGAAGACCAGCGGATGGATGTAGCATTTGCGGCAGACGGCTCGCGTGTTGCCCAATCGTTCGGCGACCTTGTCGACGATGCTGTTTATCATCCGCTTTTGCTGGGGGGCACTTTCGGGCAGTTCCGTCTGCGCAAACAGCGACGCCGCATGAATTGTGCCGCCCCAGGTGCGGAAATGTTTTGAGCTGAATTCCACGCCGGACGCCTCACGGATGTAGCGGTTGATATCCTCGGAGCGCACCGGCCGGCGGTTTCCTTCCTCGTCGAGATACTGGAACAGGTTCTGGCCCGGCAGGTCCTGCGCTCCGCGCACGATTTTGGCGATGCGGCGGTCGACGAGCCTCAGCTTCCATTCCTTGCCGGACTTGCCCTTGAAGGCGAAGCGCAGCCTCGAACCCTCGATATCGACGTGTCGGTCGCGCAGCGTGGTCAGCCCGAAGCTCTTGTTGTCCCGGGCGTAGGCGGCATTGCCGACGCGGATCATGGTGTTGTCGAGCAGCCAGACGATCGCTGCGACCACACGCTGCTGCGGCAGGCCGTGCCGGCGCAGGTCGGCATCGATGCGGCTCCGCAGTTCAGGCAACGCCTCGGCAAAAGCGACAAGGCTGGAATATTTGACGCCGTCCCGCTCCTCGGTCCATTGCGCGTGATAGCGGTACTGCTTGCGCCCGCGCTGATCCCGGCCGGTCGCCTGGATATGCCCGTCCGGGTCAGGCGAAATCCAAACATCCGTCCACCCGGGCGGAATAACGATCGCTTTGATGCGGTCAAGCGTCGCCGCGCTGACCGCGCCTCCGTTCGGGTCAGCGTAATCAAATCCCTTGCCTTTTCTCCGGCGCCGGATGCCCGGATCGGCATCGCTGACATAGCTGAGCGACGCGCTTTCGGCCGAACTTTGCGCGCCGTTCCCCTGCATCTTCGTACCACCCGCCAGGCGGTCCGAGGACGATTGTGCTCGTTGCAGCATAATGGCTCCACGGAACTGGTCCGTAGATAAGCCGCGCGACAGGCGGCTGGTTCCACATTGCGGAGCGACGCCAACCCCGGCCCGCCAGCCATCAGGCGCTTTGCAACTGGCTATGATAGATCGAGACCCGGCGTCGCGTCGCGAGTTGAGAAGCAGCCCGCGCGATCGATGCCGCTCGCGCGGCTTCAGGCGGCGACCGGAATGACGTCGACCGCCTGCTCGCCGACCTGGCCGCCGGTGGTCTTCAAGACGCCGACGATCGGCGCCACGTCGGAATAGTCGCGGCCGTGCCCGACCGTGATATGGTCGTTGCTCGCCCGCATGCCGTTGGTTGGATCGAATTCCTGCCAGCCGGCATCGCGGCCGCACCAGACCTTTACCCAGGCATGCATGGCGTCGGCGCCCTCGAGCCTCGGTTTTCCTTTCGGCGGAATGGTGCGCAGGAAGCCGCTGACATAGCCGGCGGGAATGCCCAGGCCGCGCAGGCCGGCAATCATGATGTGCGAAAAGTCCTGGCACACCCCGCGTTTGAGCGCGAAAGCGTCGCTGCCCCGGGTCTGCACGGTGGTCGCCTTGCCGTCATAGGTGAAATCGCGATGGATGCGGTTGCAGAGATCGACCGCGGTGCCGACCGTGGAGCCAGAGAGACTCTCCCGCGCATAGGCGGTGATCGCCGCATCGAGGCCGGCATAGTCGCTGGCGGCGAGGAAATGATGCGGCGCGGCAGGGGACAGCGAGCGCACGGCATCCAGTTCCGCCCTCAAACCGTGGATGTCGGGCGAAACGTCCAGCCCTGGTTCCGGCCGCGAGACCGACACCCGCGCGCTCATCCTGATGTCGAGTTCCTCATGCGCCTCGCGAAAGGCGATCGAGGTGACGTTGTTGCCGAAGAAATCGGAAAAATCCGCCCGTTCGGACGGCATCGGCTGAAAAGACAATGACGCGGCGATCACCCGCTGCACGCCGGCGATCGTCTGCGGCAAGACGCGCACCTGGTGCCGGCCGCCGCCGGCGGCGGAGGCGTATTCGTAATGCAGATGAAGCCTGATGTCGTAAAGCATCTAACCGAAATAGGCCTTGGCGAGGCTGTTGTAGAGATCACCGATCTGGTTGGCGAGCTCGTCTAGCACCCTGGCGGTCATGTCCGACGGTTCCATCACAGCGGTCGCCGTGTTGAGCTGTAGGATTTCCTTCGCCGCGGGCGACATATGCCCCTCGCCGCCGACCGAAGGCAGCATGCCGATCTCGGCCTTCAGCCGCTCGAGCTGGAACAGGATGGAGCGCGGATTGAGCGGATCGAGCGCCAGGAGGTCGATCACCGTGCGCCGGCCGGCCTGCACCGGATATTGCCGGCGGTGGGTCATCACGCTGTCGCCGATCTCCAGCATCATGTCGAGCGCGCCGTCCGGCGCGCCGTTTCCAGTCAGTCGGGCGAGCGTCCGGGCGATCTGGATGCCGCGCTCCAGCCGGCGGCCGATCTCCAGGAATCGCCAGCCGGTGAACCGGTACATGTTCTCGTGCAGCAGGCCCGAGAAGCCCGCAAGCTTGCGCAGCATGACGGTCATCGCGCGCGTCGCGTCGTCGCCAGGCGCCACCGTTCCGGCGAATCTATGGATCGTCTTCGACAGATCCTTCAGCGCCAGCCAGCCGTCCGGCGAGAAGCGGTCGCGGATCTGTCCGGCGCTGTAGACGGCGCTGTCCAACGTGCCGATCAGGCCAAGCGGGATCGCCGATTCGACCTCGATGCCGAACGGCTCGAGATAGTCCCTGATATCGGCGAGCAGCGGCATATCGGGATCGGACGTCTCCGCCAGCCTGACATGATAGGCGCGCAGCACGCGCACCGTGTCTTCCGAGCGCTCGATATAGCGGCCGAGCCAGGTCAGGTTCTCCGCCGCGCGGCTTGGTAGGCTGCCGGGCATGGTCCGGGTGAAACCGTCGGTCTCCTGCGGCAGCAGCGTCTCGCGTTCGACCGGCCTGTCGCTGACCACCCAGACATCGGCGGCCTGGCCACCGCGCTGCATGGCGATTGCCGTCGGGTCGAGCGAGAAGCCGACGCGCGCAAAGCCTCCAGGCATGACGGTCCAGCCTTCTTGGGTGCGCGCCAGATAGACCCGCAGGCTGGCGGGCCGCGGCTCCAGCCGGCTGCCGGCAAAGACCGGCGTCGTCGAAAGCGTAACGGCTTCCTGGCCGACAAAGCCGGCACCGTCCGTCTCGATCCGCGCGATCAGTTCCGCCCGCTCCCCTGACGAAAGCGCCAAGCCCAGCCGCGTCGCGCCATCGTCTTCAAAGGCGAGCCGCGTCGACAGCGCCGGGCCAATCACCATGCGGTCGATGTTGGCAAGCACATGGTCGCGTTCGGTCTGCTGCCCGCACCACCACGTGGCGATGCTCGGCAGGGAGAGATCCTCGCCACGCAGTTCCTGGGCGATCCTGGGCAGGAAGGAAAGCAACGCCCGCGTTTCCATCAGGCCCGAACCCAGCGCGTTGACGGCCGAGACCGTGCCGCGGCGGATCGCCTCGACCAGGCCCGGCGTGCCGATCTGCGAGTCCGGGTTGAGCTCGAGCGGATCGGCGAAGGCCGCATCGAGCCGCCGCCACAAAACGCCGATCGGCATCAGGCCCGAAACGGTGCGAACCATCAGGCGGCCGCCGGAGACGGTCAGGTCCTCGCCCTCGAGCAGCATGATGCCGAGATAGCGCGCGATATAGGCGTGCTCGTAATAGGTCTCGTTGAGCGGTCCTGGCGTCAGGATGGCGACGCGTCCGCCGGACTCCCTTGCCATGCCGTTCAGAGCGTCGCGGAAGCGGCGGAAGAAGCCGGCAAGACGGTGCACATGCATTTCGCCATAGATGTCG
>NZ_RZSC01000214.1:0-8531 GCF_003998155.1 Mesorhizobium sp. M1E.F.Ca.ET.063.01.1.1 | reverse complement strand
GGCAAGCGGAAAACATGCTGCAATGCGACATGATTGTGGAATTTGCGACTTGGGATTTGCCGTTAGCCATTGAAAGTCTTCGGCAAAAGTCGTCTCAGGCGTTGTGAATAAATTGTGGCGGCGTTGTGGCATGACACCGCTACCATCGGCCGAACAGGCGTCCGTCAATGGTGAGAAGGCCGAGTGCGATCAGCGCCATGCCGCCCATTTCGAAGAGCTGCAGTCGTTCCCCGAGGAACAGGAAACCGAGCAGCACCGCGCTGACCGGCACGACCAGCGTGACCAGCGAGGCATTGGTGGCGCCGGCCGAGGCGACGAGGTTGAAGTAGAGGATATAGGCGAAGGCGGTGGACAGCAGCGCCAGCGCAACCACCGCGGCCCAGACAGGCGGCGAGGCCGAAAACAGTCCGGCAGGGCCGTACGCAGTGAGCACGACCGGGACCATGATGATGGTCGAGGCGGTCAGCTGCCCCGTGGCGATGACCGGCGAGGGCACGCCCTTGAAGCGGCGCGCGATCATCAGGGCAACCGCGTAGGACAGCGAGGCACCGATCAGCGCGAACTTGGCCCAGACCGGCCCGCCGAGGCCGGCGACCAGGCCAGGCCCGATCATCACTGCCGTGCCGGCAACGCCGAGCGCGATGCCGGCCAGCTTGTTCCACGACAGCTTCTCGTCCGTGGTGAGCGCGTTGGCGAGGATCAGCGTCCAGAACGGCGTGGTGGCGTTGAGCACCGAAGCGACTCCGGCGCCGAGCTCGGTCTGGCCGGCGAAGATCAGGGAGAAGGGGACGATGTTGTTGGTGAATGCCAGCAGGAAGAACATGCCGGCGTAAGGAAAGGCGAGGCGGAAGGACGGGCCGCGCATCGCCAGATAGAGCTGAAGCGCCGCCGCGGCGATGGCGACGCGAAACAGCACCAGCGCCAGCGGGTGGATCTCGGACACGGCAATGCGGGCAAAGAAGAACGAGCCGCCCCAGATCGCGCCGAGCAGCAGCAGTTGCGCCCAGTCCTTGAGCGTCATCGGTCCGCGCGTCGCCGCGGCGCCAGCCGTAATCGTCATGTCGTCAACCCTCCCAGGCCGGTCGCAGTCTCGGCCCGCCGAACAGCCTCCAACCGATATCCGGTCTGGCGGCAAGGGCCACCCGAAACCCGACTGGTGGTTTAGCGTTCGAAAAAGGGTGCAGCGAGCCGTCCGGGAAGACGAGACACAGAACTGTTTTCTTTGGCGGCTACCTAGGATTAATTGTGCGCGCCCCAGATCAAGGATTCGTCCATGCAGCGATTCGAAAATGCCCGCGAGGCGGCACTGGCGTTTCGTCCGGACGATCCGGTCTATTGCTTCCGTCCGCAGGTGCTGAAGGCCGATGCCTTGCAGTTCATGGGCATGTTCCCCGGCAAGACCGCCTATGCGGTCAAGACCAATGGCGAGCAGATCGTGCTGAAGACGCTGGTCGAGGCAGGCGTCGGCGCCTTCGACGTCGCCTCGCCCGGCGAGTTCGCCGCCGTGCGCGCCGTCTCGCCCGACGCTGAGATGCTCTACATGCATCCGGTCAAGGCGCAGTCGGACATCAAGCTGGCGCTGGAGAAATACGGTATCCGGGTGATCTCGCTCGACCATGAGGACGAGATCACCAAGCTGACGCGCGTCGTGCGTGCGCTCGATATCGACCCGGGCGCGCTGACGGTGTTCGTGCGCATCCAGACCAAGGGCCAAGCCGCCTATGAGCTGTCGAAGAAGTTCGGCGCCGGGCCCGCCAATGCGGTCGAGCTTGCCGAGCGGCTCAACCGCACAGGCTACAAGGTCGGCCTCTGCTTCCACGTCGGCAGCCAGATCGAGGACCCCGACACTTATGAGCGGGCGCTCGCCTCGGCCGACTGGGTGCGCAACCGGCTGACCTTCGACATTGCCGGACTCGATGTCGGCGGCGGCTTTCCGGCCGAATACGGCCATGACCCCAATCGCAGGCACATCGAGATGCCTTCGCTGGGGCAGCTCATGTCGCGGCTCTCCGGCGACCTCAAGGAATACCAGTTCGATCGGATGCCGCTGGTGGCCGAGCCAGGCCGCGTGATCGTGGCGCGCTGCCTGTCGCTGATCGTTCGCGTGCTCTTGCGCAAGGGCAAGCGGCTCTACATCAATGACGGCATCTGGGCGTCGCTCTCCGATTCATGGACCGGCAAGATCACGCTGCCGGCGCGCTTCATTCCCGATCCCGCGATCCGCACGCGCAACGGCAGCGAGAAGACCATCGTGCCGTTCAAGGTCTGCGGCGCGACCTGCGATTCCGTCGACATCCTGTCGCGGCCGTTCTGGCTGCCGGAAACGGTCGATACCGGCGACTGGATCGAGATCGGCCATATCGGCGCCTATTCGCTGTCGCTCCGGACGCGCTTCAACGGATTCTTTCCCGATACATTCGTCGAGGTTGCGACGCCCTTCGATGAGGGTGACGCGCCGGAGGGGTTCGCCAGTCTGGAGACGATGGCGGACTAGGCAGCAGGCAGTAGGGATTAGGCAATAGGCAATAGGAGGTAGAAAGGAGGAGGGCGTGTTAATTGTCCCTATCCCTTTGAATATCGAATATCGCCTTGGTATTTTTCTACTGCCTACTGCCTACTGCCTACTGCCTACTGCCTACTGCCTACTGCCTACTGCCTGTCCTTACGCCACCCCGCCGCCGGCCTGGATGTTTTCGCCGGTGAGCCAGCGGGCTTGGTCGCTGGCGAGGAAGACAGCAACATCGGCGACATCACGCGGTGTGCCAATCCGGCCGAACGGCGACATGCCGGCGGCCACGGCACGATCCCGCTCCGGCAACAGGTCGGTGTCGGTGAAGCCTGGCGACAGCGCATTCACTGTAACCCCGCGCGGCCCGAGCTCGCGAGAGAGCACGCGAACGAACTGTTCGACAGCGCCCTTGCTGCCGAGATAGAGCGCCGTCTGCGTGAAGAACATCTTGGTACCGCCCGTCGAGACGGCAATGATGCGGCCGCCGTCGCGGACACGCTTGGCCGCTTCCTGAAGCGTGAAGAACGTGCCCTTGGCGTTGGTGCCGAAGACGCGGTCGAAATCAGCCTCGCTTGCTTCGACGAGCGGCTTGATGACAGCGACGCCGACATTGGCGACGACAATGTCGATGGCACCCAGTTGGCCCTCGGTTTCGTCGAACAGCCTGCGGACATCAGTCGGAATGGAAATATCCGCCTGAATGGCCAGTGCTTTTCCGCCGTTGGCCAAAATGGCAGCGACCACGTCATCGCCGGCTTTCCTGTTGCCGACATAGTTGATGACGACGGAGGCGCCGTTGGCGGCGAGACCCTCGGCTATGGCACGACCGATGCCGCGTGAACTGCCGGTGACAATTGCTGTTTTGCCCTGCAGTGATTGAGACATGATCGATTTCCTTCAACTCTTCAAGGCCGCGCCGATGTGGCGGCCAGTTGAGGAATAGCGACATGTAATTGATCGTATAATCACCTATTATCTGACTGTCTTGTTAATCTAGGAATACATAATGCGTGGGTCCGAATTCACCGAGCTCAAAGCGTTCGCGGCGATCGTGGAAGAGGGCAGCTTCGTCCGCGCAGCAGCGCGGTTGCGGATATCGCCGCCCGCGCTCAGCCAGTCGATCCGGCAGTTGGAGGCACGTGTCGGCGTGCGATTGCTCAACCGCACGACGCGCAGTGTCTCGCCCACCGTGGCCGGCGAGACGCTGTTTACGCGCCTTGGCGTTGCGTTCGGAGAGCTGGATGACGCTGTCGCTGAGGTTCAGGCCGCGCGTGACAACCCGGCCGGTTCGCTGCGCATCAATGTTCCGCGCGTTGCCGCAATGCGCTTCATCGCGCCGATCCTCGGCGATTTCCAGCGCGCCTATCCCGACGTCGCGCTGACAATCATCGTCGACGATCTGCTGGCCAACATTGTCGAGGGGCGTTTCGACGCCGGAATCCGCCTCGGTGAGCGGCTGGAAAAAGACATGGTGGCGGTGAAGCTGAGTGACGATCTGCAAATGGCTGCGGTGGCTGCTCCCGCCTATCTGAAGGGCCGCGCAGTCCCGCATCATCCACAGGACCTGCACCAGCACCGCTGCATCAATTTCCAATGGCCCGGCGGCGGCATCTACCGATGGGAGTTTTCGCGCGGCAAGCGATCGCTGGAAATCGCGGTCAAGGGAAGTCTCACGGTCAACGATACGGAGCTGATGCTCAACGCGGCACTGGATGGGGCTGGTGTGGCCTACATGATTGACTATCAGGTCCAGCCATGGATCGAGAGGGGCAGGCTGGCCCGGTTTCTCGAACCCTGGTCGCCCCGCTTTCCCGGTTTCTATCTATACCATCCGAGCCGACGGCTCGTGCCGCCGGCGTTGCGTGCATTCATTGATTTCGTGCGATCGAGGCGAGGGTAACGGAATCTCGCCACTGTTCACAATTTCGCCAGCAGCTCCGGCGTCGGCCAGCCATCCACGGGCAGGCCGAGCCGCATCTGCTCCTTGCGGATCGCTTCGCGGGTGTTCGTGCCCAGGATGCCGTCGACGGTGCCGACGTCGTAGCCCTTGGCTTCGAGCTTGGTTTGCAGCGCCTTCATCTGATCGCCTGTCAGGCCTTGCTCCGGCGTACGCGGGTCGAACTGCGGCGCGCCGGCAAGACGGGCCGCAAGCACCGCGGCAGTCAGCGCATAGGTGAAGGACTGGTTCCACTCCAGATAGACGTCGAAATTGTCGTAGGTCAGGAAGGCGGGACCTTTGCGGCCCATCGGCAGCGCAAGGCCGGCTTTCAGGCCATTGTCGACCAGCGGCGTGCCGTTCGGATTGGTGACGCCCCACTCAGCCCATTGCGACAGAGGCAGCTTGTTGGTGCGGCCGGTCTGGTCCCAGGGCATGTCGTCTGGCACGCGCACTTCCTCGACCCAAGGCTGATCGCGCTTCCAGCCGCGCGACAGGATCTTGTCGGCGGTGGTCATGATGACGTCCGGCGCGCTGTTTCTGAGATCGACCTTGCCGTCGCCATCGCCATCGACACCGCGGGCGAGATAGTCGGTGGGCAGGATCTGCGTCTGGCCGACCTCGCCGGCCCAGGCGCCTTTGACGTCGGCCGGCAGCACGCCGCGGTCGATCAAAGTCAGCAGCGGCACCAGTTGCGGCCGGAAGAGCTGCGGGCGGCGGCAGTCATGCGAGAGCGTGACCAGCGCATCCAGCGTGTGGAAATCGCCCTGCACGGCGCCGAAATCGGTTTCCAATCCCCAAAAGGCGGTGATGACGGCCGGCTGAACGCCGAATTCCTTGTCGGCGCGCGCGAAAACATCGGCGTATTTCTTCAGATTGGCCGTGCCCTGCTTCAGCCGGTAGGCCGAGATCATGCGGTTCGAGAATTGGGTGAAGGTCTGGGCGAACACGCCCTGAGCGCGGTCGCGCGCCAGCACCTTTTCGTCGATCGCGGCATTTTCCAGCGCGTCCAGGCCAATGGCGCCGACGCCGGCTGCCTTGGCTTCCGTCGCAACGCCCTGTTTCCAGGCTTCGAAATCACCGCCGCAGTCCTGCGCCGCCGCCGGCCAGGCGAAAGCGCCGAGGACCACCGCCGCCAAGATATCAACGCGCAATCGCATCGCTTCCCTTTCGAGACCGCCGCATGATCCGCGGCACCCGGCCGGGCCGGATGGGATCATGCGTAGATTTCAAAGCCCAGGAGCGCCGTTCAGCACCCCGGCAGGGGTGCGCCGCTCCGCATCGCCAGCGGTTGCAATTATCGCCGCCCGCCGTGTCGAAAAGCAGGCACGAGGGCCGATGTCAACGGGTGTTCTGCCGCAGCCACTTGTTCCAGGCAGCTTCCGAGCCGTTGAAAACGTTGATGTCGGACTTGCCGGTCATGCCGGGCACGATGCCGGTGCCGGTGTACTGCCAGAAGGTGAAAGGATGGCTGCCATACTTCTGACGCGGATGGCCGGCGACCGAGCGCAGCCAGTAAGGATAGCTTCGGAAGGTCGCCAGCTGGTTGTCGTCGAAGAAGTCGAGCGAAGTGTAGATGATCGGCTTCTTGCCGTAGTGGCGCTCGACGATCTGGAGGAAGGTGCTCATTTCGCTGCGCACCGTGGCGGGATCGGGGCGCAGCCTGCAGGTCGGCGACTTCGGGTTCCATTCCATGTCGAGCACCGGCGGCATTGCCGACGGGTCTTTCGGAACATTGGCGATGAACCAGCGCGCCTGGGTGGCGGCCGGCGTGCAGAAATAGAAGAAATGATAGGCCGCGCGCGGGATTCCGGCGGCCCTGGTGCGCGCCCAGTGCTCGTTGAAATAGTCGTCGAAGCGATCGCCGCCCTCGGTCGCCTTGATGAAGGCGAAGGAAATGCCGTTGGTCTTGGCCGTCGGCCAGTCGACCGAGGTTTGATATTTGGAAACATCGGTGCCATGGATGGCATAGTTCCATGGCGCGCCGCTGTCCCATTCATGCGGCTTGGAATCTTCGAAGCGGGGCGCGCGCACGGCGACCGTCTGCGACGACGGCGCCAGCGGCGAAAGATCGTCTACGGTCGAGCAGGCGCCCAACAGCGTAAGCATCAGGATGGCCGCAAGACGGCGCATGATATCCCCCGAGCCGGGATCAGCCGGCCGCTGATGGGTCCTTCACTGATGGCGGTCGCTTACGCGTGCCCCCTCCGGACGGCCTCCCCACAGGGCCGCCTGATATTCTTCGTGCATGTCGTCCCAAAGCAACTTGGCACTTTTGGGCGACATCCCTCCTTGATCGCCGAACATGGTTGATAATCCATTGACGGCGCTCGACATCGGCCACGATTTTGCGGAAGCAATGGCGGCAAATCGATGACATAAAGCGGGCCGGAAGTCCAAAAAGGGCGGGAAATATGCGGGTTGTCGTGAAATTCATCAGATGGCTGCTGGGTCTCGTGGTGCTGGCGGTGGTCGCGCTGTTTGCCTGGCTCTACTTCGCGCCGCCCGAATTGATCCGCGTCGGTTCCGGCTATTCGGCCAAGATCGTCTGCTCCAATGTCTTCATAGCGGGCCGCGATCCAGGTGAAGTGCTTGCCGTCGACGTTCAGGCACCGGGCCATCCGTTGCTCCGCCTGATGAAGGTTTCGGTCGACAGGGAAAGGGGGCTGGTTTCGGCCGGTCTGTTTTGGGTTCTGGGCAAGAGCGTTGCCGTCGAGCGCGATGGGCTCGGCTGCGCGTCGGTTCCCAATGGCGATACCGGCAAGGCGCGGCAGACGTCCGTCCGTATCGAGCCTCTGGCGGTGACTTCGCAGGATGCGCTCTGGCCCGAAGGCGAAAGGGTGGATGGCTCGCAAAACCCTGAAGTGTCGAAGATCATCGACGATGCCGCCATGGCCGGGACCGGCATGCGCGCGGTCGTGGTGGTGAAGAATGGCCGCATCGTCGCGGAGCGCTATGGCGACGGTTTTTCGGCCAAGACGCCGCTGCTCGGCTGGTCGATGACCAAGACGGTGAATGCCGCGATCGTCGGCACGCTGGTGAAGGACGGCAAGATGGCGCTCGACAACAAGGGCCTGTTCGCGCCGTGGAAGGTCGATGGCCGCGCCGCGATCAGCCTTGCCGATATGATGGCGATGTCGAGCGGGCTGGAGTTCAACGAGGATTATGGCGACGTCGCCGACGTGACGCGCATGCTCTATCTCGAGCCGGACATGGCGGGCTTTGCCGACGCCAAACCGCTCGCCGGCGATGTGGGCAAGGTGTTTTCCTATTCGAGCGGCACGGCTGTCATGCTGTCGCGGCTGTGGCAAGACGCGATCGGCGACAAGGCGAAGGCGCTGGCCTGGCCTCGGACGGCACTGTTCGAGCCGCTCGGCATGCACAGCGCGGTGCTCGAGACCGACGAGCAGGGCACGTTCGTCGGCTCGTCCTATCTCTATGCCACGGCACATGACTGGGCGCGCTTCGGCCAGTTCCTGCTGCAAGGCGGGGTGTGGAACGGCGCGGCAGTCCTGCCGTCCGGCTTCGTCGACTGGATGCGGCAGCAGGCGCCGGCCTCGAAGGTCTACGGCAAAGGCCAGGTGTGGATCGAGGGCCCGGGCGATGAGGAGAATCCCGGGGCTGGCGTTGCCGCCGGCCTGCCCAAGGACACCTACTGGATGGAAGGCCATGACGGCCAGACTGTCGCCATCGTTCCGTCGGAGCAACTGGTCGTGGTGCGGCTCGGGCTGACGCCGGCCAAGCTCGGCTACCGGCCGCAGACGATGGTGGCGGCGCTGGTGAAAGCCTTGCATCAGTAGGGGGTGCCTACTTTCGAGCGCCGATCACGCCCAGCCAGGCATAGCCGCGATAAAGCGTTCTGAAATGGAAGCTTGCGCCGGTTCGCCGAGATTCCGATTCCAGGACTTCGCGCAGCGTCTCACGCGGCGTGACGTGGAATTTCTTGAGCCAGCCGCGCAGCAGCGCGCGGAACCAGCGCGGCAGGCCTTCCTGCTGGCCGAAATCGACGACATGCAGCGAACCGCCGGGCGCAAGCGCGGCGAGCGCCTCGGAAACCGTCTTTTCCCAGCCGGGGATCATCGACAG
>NZ_RZSC01000213.1:0-8543 GCF_003998155.1 Mesorhizobium sp. M1E.F.Ca.ET.063.01.1.1 | reverse complement strand
CTTTCATGCAGCGTGCTCCGTTATGAGTTCGCCGCAGACGATACGGCGATGCAGGCTCATGTCGATGTTGCGGCCGGAGAGGATGAGGACGGTCGGGCCTTTCGCCTTCACCTTTCCGGAAAGCAGCGCGCCGATGCCGACGGCGCCTGCGCCCTCGACGATCTCGCGCTCTTTCTCATAGGCATGGCGGATGCCGGCGGCGATCTCGTCCTCGGAAAGCAGGATGACATCGTCGAGCAGGCTGCGGCACATGGCAAAGGTCAGTTGGTTGTCGAGGCCGATGCCGCCGCCGAGCGAATCCGCCAGCGTCGGCAGTTCCTCGACCTGCACCGGCCGGCCGGCATCGAGGCTCGCCTTCATCGCCGCACCTCGCTCCATCGAGATGCCGAGAACTTTCGTGCTCGGGCTCACACCCTTGACGGCCGCCGCGACGCCCGCGGCCAATCCGCCGCCGGAGAGCGGTACAAGCACGCTTGCTGCGTCCGGGACCTGCTCCATGATCTCCAGCCCGAGCGTGCCCTGCCCGGCGATGATGTCGGGATGGTCGAACGGAGGCAGCATAATCAGCCCCTCCTTCGCGACCAGCCGGTCGACTTCCTGCTGGGCATCATCTTGGCTGTTGCCGACGATGCGGATATCCGCGCCCAGACGGCGGATGGCGTCGAGCTTGTTTTCGGGCACCAGTTTCGACATGCAGATCACTGCGCGCATGCCTTCGAGCCTGGCGGCATGCGCAAGCGCGCGGCCGTGATTGCCGGTCGACGCCGCGACGACGCCGCGCGATCTTTGCTGCGGGCTCAACGCGGCGATGGCGTTGGACGCGCCGCGCAGCTTGAACGCGCCGGTGGTCTGGTGATGCTCCAGCTTGAGGTGGACGGGATGGCCCGCGCGATCCGACAGGCTTTGCGACAAGACGGTTGGCGTCCGCTCAATCTTGTTGGCGATACGCTCGCGGGCGGTGCGTATGTCCGCGAGGGCGATGGCGCGCGTCATCGGGCGACCCCCTCTGGCCTGCCGGCCATCTCCCCCTCAAGGGGGGAGATCACCAGCTTCGACGCTGTCTCTCTTCTTGCAACGTCGATGATTGGCGAAAGCGTAACAGCAGCCAATCCCCCCCCTTGAGGGGGAGATGGCCGGCAGGCCAGAGGGGGTCGCTCTTGTAAGCAGGACATAATTTTACTGTCCAAGCGGCTTCGTCATCAGCCGGCCGAACTCCGGCCGTGGTGTGTCGTCGCCGCAGAGTCGCAGGCAATTCCAGGCGCTGGCCTGGTTACTGGTGACGACCGGGCGGCCGATCGCCTCCTCCATGCCTGGAACGGCAAGCGCCGCGCGTAGCGCCGTGCACGAAACGAACAGCGCATCGGCCCGTGCATGGGTGACTTTGCGCGCCAGATCAACGAGAGCGCCCGGCTTGATGCGCGCCATCTCGCGGTCGTCCTCGAAGCCGAGACAGGTGAAGCTCTCGATGTCGAAGCCGTGCGCGGCGAAATAGGTCGCCATCGGCCGGCTGGTCTCGATGGTGTAAGGGGTCAGAATGCTGATGCGCTTCACCCCGAAGGCATTCAGGCCGCGCACGCCGGCCATGGGTGGCGTGACCACGGGAACGTTCGGTTTGGCCGCCTGGATCGCGGCTTCGATCTCGGCGTCGCCGATCACCACGGAGGCCGAGGTGCAGGAGTAGCAGACGGCGTCGAGTGGCTCGTCCGGCAGGATGAGCGCCGCGCCCGCCGAAAGCTGCGGCTGCATCTTGCGCAAATTCCCCGGCGTCGTCGGATTGGCATAGGGAATGCGCGCGACATAGACGCCGATCCGCTCGCTCGCCACCATGCGGCGGAAGTCGATCTCGCTGGTATGGTCGGTGGCAAGGGCGATCAGGCCGACGCGTTTTTCCAGCGGACGCGCATCGAGGGCGGGCCGGCTCGGCGCCAGCCGGATTTCGGGCAACGGTTTCATGACTTTCATCTTTCGATCCTGCCGTAGCGGTGCTCCAGCCAGCGCAAGAGTACGACGGAGCAGAGGCTGATGACGAGGAAGAAGGCGCCAACCAGCGTCATCGGTTCGATGTAGCGATAGTAGCTGTTGGCGACGCTCTTGGCCTGGTTCATCAGCTCGAGCACAGTGATCGCCGAAAGCAGCGGCGTCTCCTTGAACATGGCGATGAAATAGTTGGCCAGGGCCGGGATCATCGGCGGGATCGCCTGCGGCAGGATGACATGCGTCCAGGTGTGGTGGCCGCTCAGATTGCAGGCCTTGGCGGCCTCCCACTGGCCGCGCGGCACATTGTCGATGCCGGCGCGATAGACCTCGGCGGTATAGGTGCCGTAGTGCAGACCGAGCCCGATGACGCCCGCCACCAGCGGCGGCAAGAGGATGCCGATGTCGGGCAGCACGTAGAAGATGAAGTAAAGCTGCACCAGGAGCGGCGTGCCGCGGATGAATTCGGCGAACCAGCCGACGCTGCGCGACACCGCCCGGTTCGGCGAGCGCCGCGCCAGCGCTATCGCCAGGCCGACGATCGCCGCCAGGACCGAGCCGAGCACCGTCGCCAGGATCGTGATCTTCACGCCCTGGATCAGCGTCGGCATGATCTCCCGGACAAAATTCCAATCCCATTCCATCAGACACGCACTCCGTCGAGGCCGCGCGCCATGCGGCGCTCCAGCGAGCGCACGCCCCAGGAGATGATCAGCGCAAGCACGAAATAGATGACGAGGACGGAAACGAAAGGCATCAGCGTGCTGCCAGTCTGCGAGCGCACCACCTGCGCCTGGAAGGTGAGGTCGGCGAGCGAGATCAGCGACACGACCGACGTCGCCTTGAGCAGTTCGATCGCGTTGTTGCCGAAGGTCGGCAGCATGATGAGCAGCGCCTGCGGCAGGATGACGTGGCGCATGCCTTGCCAACGGCCGAGATTGAGCGCCGTGCAGGCCTCGTACTGCTCGCGGCCGATCGACAGGATGGCGCCGCGCACCACTTCCGCCGCATAGGCGCCGACATTCAAGCCCAGCGCCAGCACGCCAGCCTGCAAGGGCGTCAGCGACAAGCCGGCGAAGGGCAGCACGAAATAGGCCCAGAACAGTTGCACGAAGATCGAGGTGCCGCGGAAGAACTCGATGTAGACCGTGGCCAAGGCGCGCACGATGAAGAAACGCGACACGCGGCCCATGCCGGCGAGGAAGGCCATGACGAGCGCGAGCACCGATCCCATCAGCGTCAGCTCGATGGTGACAAGCGCTCCCTGCAATATCAGGTCGAGATAGCCGGACCACTGGGTCATTGGGTTTCAAAATTCCAATCGTTTGCTGTTATGCGAGACAGCCGCGACAGCCTCTTCTCCCCGTTCACGGGGAGAAGAGGCTGTCCACCCTCCGAAGCTGCAGCGTAGCTGCTGCGAAGGGCGGGCAGGCAGATGAGGGCAGCGCGAACGCTGAAATGCTGGCGCCGCCCCTCATCCGGCCCTTCGGGCCACCTTCTCCCCGTGAACGGGGAGAAGGAAAAGTCGCGCCTACTTCGCCGCGCAGAGCTTCTCGCGCGTCGTCGACATCGCCGCCTTGGCCGAGAAGCCGTAGGGCTCGATGATCTTGGCGAACTCGCCGGACTTCTTCATCTTGGCGAGCTCGACGTCATAGGCATCGCGCAGCGCCTCGTCGCCCTTCTTGAAGGCGGCGCCGTCGCAATAGACCGGCGCGCCCTGCACCGGCGCGATCACTTCGAGGTTCGGATCGTTGGCCTTCTTGATCAGGTCGTTGATCGACAGGACGGGGAGCGAATAGGCGTCGATGCGGCCGTCCTGCACCATCTTCAGGCCGCTCTGGCCGTCCGGCACGACGATGACGCGGTCGCGCGGCACGCCGGCGGTGAGCGCCAGCTTCTCCTCGGTGCCGCCGCCAGGTGCGCCGACGGTGGCGGACGTGTCCTTGGCGATGTCCTCATAGCTCTTGAAGCCCTTCGGATTACCCTTCTTCACCAGCATCGCCTCGGCATCGCAAAGCACCGGCTCG
The DNA here is from genome assembly GCF_003998155.1 of Mesorhizobium sp. M1E.F.Ca.ET.063.01.1.1. Lineage (NCBI taxonomy): Bacteria > Pseudomonadati > Pseudomonadota > Alphaproteobacteria > Hyphomicrobiales > Phyllobacteriaceae > Mesorhizobium > Mesorhizobium sp. M1E.F.Ca.ET.063.01.1.1. Next base: position 4,542 of record NZ_RZSC01000213.1, on the reverse strand, counting down.
GAATAGGCGACTGCCGCGCAGCGCTCCGGCTTCATGAACAGACCGGCGGTGACGACGTCGAAGCGCCCGGCCTGCAGGCCGGGGATCATGGCGCCATATTCGGAGATGGAGGCAACGATATCGTTGACGCCGAGGCGCTTGAAAATCTCGCGCGCCACGTCGGGCGCGGCGCCCGAGACCTTGCCGTCGGCGGCCACCGCCGTGTAGGGCGGCTCATTGGCGATGGCGACGCGGGCGAAGCCTTGCCCCTTGAGCTCCTCCAGCTTGGCGTCGTCGGCCGAACGCGCACCAGAGGCGACCAGCACCGCGGCCACTGCGAGGCCGGCGACGCCAGCCAGAATGCCAAGTTTCTTCATCGTTCCCAACTCCTTATCTCTCTTCTTGGTTTGCTCGGTTCGGGACAGCGTTCTCGCCGCCCGTTTCTGGTCTTCGGGACGGCTTCACCGCCCCTGGGGCATTGCGGTCAGACGCGGTGTCCGGCCGCGATGATCTTCTTCAGGAAGCCCTGCGTGCGTTCCTGCTTGGGATGGCGGAAAATCTCGTCGGGCTTGCCTTCCTCGACGATCCTGCCGCGGTCGAAGAACAGCACCCGGTCGGCGAAGTCGTGGGCGAAGCCCATCTCGTGGGTGACCAAAAGCATCGTCATGTCGGTCTCGGCGGCGAGCTTGCGCATAACGTTGAGCACCTCCTCGACCAGTTCGGGATCGAGCGCCGAGGTGACCTCGTCGAACAGCATGATCTTGGGCGACAGCGCCAGCGCCCTGGCGATCGCGACGCGCTGCTTCTGGCCGCCGGAAAGCTGCGCCGGCATCGCCTTGGCCTTGTCGGCCAGGCCGACCATGTCGAGCAGTTCCATCGCCCGCTTTTCGGCGGCGACGCGCGCGACGCCCTTGGTCAGCATCGGCGCCAGCGTCACGTTGTCTATGACGCATTTGTGCGGGAACAGATTGAAGAGCTGGAAGACCATGCCGATCTTCTGGCGCATCTTGGCCAGGTGCCGCTCGTCGGCCGGCAGCAGCTGCCCGTTGCGCTCCATGTGATAGAGCTGCTCGCCGTCGATCTGGATGTGGCCGCCGTCGATCTTCTCCAGCGTCATCAGGATGCGCAGGATCGTCGTCTTGCCCGATCCGGACGGACCGATCAGCGCCAGCTTCTCGCCCGGCATGACCTGCATCGACAGGCCGTCCAGCACCTTGAAGGTACCGAAGCTCTTCGAAATGGCGTCGACCTTGATAATGGGCGCGGGCAACAGATTTCCCCGTTCTGGAGCAGCCTATGCCCTTAACGATGCGAAACACTCCAAATCATGTCAATTAGGAAAATAATATCATGACAATATTTCGGGCGTCGCACAATTTCAGGGCAATCTGCGCTCCGCTTATGCATCAGATGGCGAGCAGGAGATGCTCCGGATCGCCGAGCAGGAGCTTGGCGACAACGCTCAAGCCCGCGCGCAGTTCCCCCTCGGTGGTCGATCCGAGCGAGATACGCACGGCCGGATGCCAGGGCGTGTCGGCGATGCGGAAAGACGTGCCCGGCGCGATCGCCACGCCACGCAGGCGCGCCTGCGCGACAAAGCTCTCCTCGGCCCGGTCGCCGGGCAGCTCCAGCCAAAGATGCAGCCCGTCGCGATGGCTGCGATAATCGACGCCCGAGAGCACTTCCGCCGCGATCTCCTGCCGTCGCCTGAGCGCCCCGCGCTGCCACTTGACCAGCTCCATCGCCGTGCCGTCGCTCACCCAGCGCGTCGCAATCTCCGCCACCATCGGCGTCGCCATCCAGTTCGAGACGAGGTGGCGGTTGGCGACGGCAGCGACGTAGCGGTCCGGCACGGCGAGATAACCGATGCGCAAACCCGGCACGACGATCTTGGTGAATGAGGTGACGTAGAGCGTTCGCTCGGGCGCGAAAGCAGCGACAGCGGGAGGCCGGCCTTCGACCAGAGGCCCAAGCACATCGTTTTCGATGATGGCGATATCGTGCTTGCGCGCGACGGCCGCGATCTGCTCGCGGCGGGCGGCGTCCATCAAGGTGGCCGTCGGGTTGATGACCGAAGGCTGGACGAAGACGGCGCGGATGTCCGACAGACGGCAGGCCTCGTCGAGCGCCTCGGGAATGAGCCCATTGCCGTCGATCGGCAGGCCTTCGAGGTTGAAGCCGAGATAGCGGGCAAGCGGCACCAGCGTGTGGTGGCCGATCGCCTCGGTGGCGACGGTCGAGCCGGGTGGCGCCACACTCATCAGCGCCACCGTCATGCCGGCCGTGGCGCCATTGGTGAGGCAGATATTCTGCGGCGACGCTTCGAGGCCGCAGAGCTTCAGCCACTCGACGGCCACCGCGCGATGGCGCGGGAACACCATGTTCGGCCGGAACGACAGCGCCGAGCTCGACGGCAGGTTCTCGGAGAGCCACCCCAGTGCCTGCTTCAGCTTCTCCAGATGCATCGGCTCGCAGACCGGCTTCAGGATGGAAAGATCGATGACCTCGCCCAACCGTTCTGGGAGGTAGGGCGGATCCGGCTCGCGGCGCTGCGTCTGCACGAAGCTGCCGCGTCCGATCTCGCCGGAGATCAGGCCGCGGCGAATCAGCTCCTCATAGGCGCGGCTGACGGTCTGCACGGAAAGTTTCAGGTCATCCGCAAGGCGTCGGTGCGTCGGCAGCCGAGCGCCATTGGCGAGCCGCCCGTCATGGATCGCGCGCGCGAACTGGTCGGCCAGCGAAAGGTAGGCCGGCCGGCGGATGAGAGCGGGATCTGGCTGCCATAATGTCATGACTTATTAGAGATCGAAATCAGTGCAATTGACAATCGAAATAATGCATCGTCATGGTGTCTTGGACAGAAAACGGAGCCGGCATGGCGGCAGCGAAACTCGACCCGATCGACCTCAAGATCCTGGACGCCATCCAGCGCGACGGGCGCATCACCAAGCTGGCGCTGGCCGAGAAGGTCGGCCTCTCGCCGACGCCCTGCTGGATGCGGCTGCGCAAGCTGGAGAAGGCCGGCATCGTTTCCGGCTATCACGCCTCGATCGCCATGCGCGCGATCGCGCCAGTGGCGACGGTGCTGATGGAAGTGACGCTTGCGAGCCACCGCCAAGCCGATTTCGACCGTTTCGAGCGGGTCATCCGCGACATCCCCGAGATCGTCGCCTGCTGGTCGGTCGGCGGCGGCGTCGATTATGTGCTGAAAGTGATGGCGCGCGACATCGACGCCTATCAACGACTCGTCGACGCTCTGCTGGAACGCGAGATCGGCATCGACCGTTACTTCACCTACATCGTCACCAAGACGGTGAAGGAGGAGACGGTGTTGCCGGTCGCCGACCTGCTGCCGGGGCAAGCGTGAGCCCCCTATCCGGCCGCTACGCGGCGACCTCCTCTCCCCTCGGAGAGAGGTCGGATTGCCCCCAGTTGCCCTTCGCAATTCGGTCGGCAATCCGGGTGAGGGGGACTCCGCCTCAGTTGCAGCGTACGTCTGAGGCTAGGAGAGAGATCGTCCTGCCCTGCCTCCGAATAGAGACAATCTCTCTACAAGCGGCTGCCGAAACAGCCTCTCTGTCTCAGTCGCGCGGCTAGTCTCTCCACATCGCATAGGCACCGGGAGATATCGATGTCAGCGCATTTTGCACGCCCGCACCGCCACGAAGCACTGGACCGCCTGACCGATCGCCGTCTGCTGCGCGATCTCGGCTATGTCGGCGGCCACTGGACGGCTGGCCATTCGGCCGCGAGCTTCGAGGTCACCGATCCCGCCACCGGTTCCACCGTGGCCTTCGTCGCCGCGCTCGATGCCGGTCAGACGATCGACGCGATCGACGCGGCGTCCCGCGCCCTGCCCGCCTGGCGCTCTGCCCTGCCGCAGGAGCGCTCCAGGATTTTGCGAAAATGGTTCGAGCTGATGATCGCCGCCAAGGACGACCTTGCGCTGCTGATGACGTTGGAACAGGGCAAGCCGCTCAAGGAATCGCTTGGCGAGATCGACTACGCCGCCTCCTTTGTCGAGTGGTATGCCGAGGAAGCGAAACGCCTCAATGCCGAAAGCGTCAGCAGCCATCTGCCCAACGCCGAGATGACGGTGCGCCGCGAGCCGCTCGGCGTGGTCGGTGTCGTCACCCCATGGAACTTTCCGTCGGCCATGCTCACCCGCAAGGCCGCGGCGGCGCTTGCCGCCGGCTGCACCGTGGTGGCGCATCCGTCCTCCGAGACGCCGCTGTCGGCGCTGGCATTAGCCGAACTTGGCGAGCGCGCCGGACTGCCGGCCGGCGTCTTCAATGTCGTCACCGGCGATGCCCGCACGATCGTCGGCGCGATGTGCGCCGATGCCAGGGTTCGCGCCATGAGCTTCACCGGCTCGACCGAAGTCGGCAGGCTGATCGCCGCGCAGAGCGCGCCGACCATGAAGCGGCTGGTGATGGAGCTCGGCGGCCACGCGCCGCTGATCGTCTTCGACGACGCCGATATCGACAAGGCGGTGACGATCGCGATCGACGCGAAATTCGCCACCTCCGGCCAGGATTGCCTGGCCGCCAACCGCGTCTATGT